>NZ_JAKUSO010000044.1:0-31565 GCF_022449305.1 Oceanibaculum sp.
CCCCAGCCAGCGCCGATCCAGCCACCCAGCAGCGCGCCCAGCGGCCGTACGCCAAACACCGCCACCTGAATCGTCGCCCCCACCCGCCCCAGCAGGCCGGGAGGCGTCACGACCTGCCGCAGGCTGGTCTGGCCGATCTGCCAGATCATCGGACCGAAGCCGATCAGGAAGAAGGCGGCGAAGGGCAGCATGCCATAGGGCGTCGGTCCGGCCAGCAGCGCCAGCCCGGCCAGCACCGACAGCGCCGGCCCCAGCGTCAGCAGCGTACCGATCCGCAGCAGCCCGGCCAGCCGCGGGGCGACAAGGGCGCCCAGCAGCAACCCGGCACCATAGGCACTGAGCGTCATCCCGGTGCCCGCCGCATCCAGCCCCAGATGGGTCAGCGCATAGGGCACGAACACCGCCATCAGCACGAAGAAGCCCATATTCCAGACGATGGCGCACAGCGCGATGGCGCGCAGATAGGGCTGCCGCCAGACGAAGGCGGCGCCATCGCGGATCGCCTGACCGAGCGGCGGCCGTTCTGCCACCGCCTGCGGCATCGCCGGCAACCGGCTGGCAAGCACCGCCGACAATCCCGCGCAAAGGGCGGCCAGCGCGAAGCCCAGCGGCGCCTGCCCGGCATCGGCCAGCAGGCCGGCCAGCAGCGGCGCCGACAAGGTGGCGACGGCGCGGGCCAGCTCCAGCCGTGCATTGGCACGCGGCAGGGCCGAAGGATCGGCAAGCAGCGGCACGGCGGCAAAGCCGGACAGCACGAAGGCCACCGTCCCGGCAGCCCCCAGCAGCACGGCGAGACCCAGCGCCGGCACCTGGTGCAGCGACGCCGCGACCGCCGCCGCCGCAAGACAGGCCGCTGCCAGAAGTTGCGCCCGCACCATCCAGCGCCGTTTTTCCGACCGGTCGATCAGCGCGCCGGCCGGCAGGGAGACGACCAGCCAGGCCGCGCTCTGCACCGCAACCAGCAGGCCGACAAGGCCAGGGCCACCGCCCAGCCCCAACGTAATGACCCGCGGCAGCGCGGCCAGCGCCAGCTGGTCCGCGCCATGCGCGAGGCCGGTGGCGAGACCCAGTCGGGAAATCGGCGAGAACGGCATGAGGGCATTCCATGGGCAGGTTAAGTCGCCTGCCACTCATGCCCCCGCGCGTAACGCGGGCCTATCCGGTTCTTGTGCGGGAAATAACGGCGATAGGGCTAGCGCCGCCGCAGATGATGCATGCCGCCCCAGATATTGGGCTGGCCCTTCCAGGGGCCGTCTTCCAGCGGCGCATCGTTCAGGTCATTGCCGTGGCGCACCACCAGCCCGACATCGATCCAGGCCGGGTCCGACGCGGCCTTGGCGATGGCCGCCGCGATCGGCGGGTTATAGGCATCATGGATTAGCACATGCGCGCCAGATGCCACCAGCCCGACCGCCATCTCGATATCGCGCAGCGCGCCTTCATGCGTGTGGTCGCCGTCGATCAGCAGGAAATCGATGGGCGCGGTCTTAGCCGCCTCCGGCAGCATCTGCGTGGACGGGCCTTCGTGAAAGACGGCGCGCCGCTCCAGCATCTGCAAGGCCTGCTTGTCGAGATCGAAGCGGATATCGATCAGCGACATCCGGGCATCGTGATTGCCGACATCGAACAAAGCCGACTGGGCAATCAGCGCGGAACCGCCCTGTGCCGTGCCGATCTCGCAGTAATGCGCGGGCCGCGATGCATAGACCAGACTGTAGAGAAACAGCCGCTCGCCCAGCGACATCTGGCAGGGCGCATTACGCAGCGCGGCCAGGTTCAGCGGGCCATAGGCAGCGTTGTAGAGCAGGGGACGGTCGGTCATCGCGTTCATATCCGGAAGGTATGACGGAAAGGAATGGTGTCCCCGGCAGGACTCGAACCTGCTGCCTACGGTTTAGGAAACCGTCGCTCTATCCGGATGAGCTACGGGGACGCACCGGATGCCCGGCCCTTTTTGCCAGCAAAATGCCAGCGGATAAAGGCTTTTGCTGCTTAAGCGCCGATCGCCTACTCGTAGGACTGGTAGGACTTTTCCTCGACCAGGGCGGAGCCCAGCAGCATGTTGATGTCGCGCTTCAGCGCCGCGCGCTTGTCGTTGGTCTTGTAGACCGAGCGCGCCAGTTCGACGAAGCGCGTCCCGAAATCCTTGTCGCGCTCGCAGTCGCGGATATCGTCCTCGATCTCCCACAGCGCCTCGTTCACCTTCTTGATGTCGGCGGTGAGGGTGGCGAGGTCGGCAAGCACCTTGCTCTCCGACGGCAGGTTTGCATCGCGCACATCGGCAAGGGCTGTCAGCTCGGTGCGCACATTCGCAAGCTTCGCCGCGTCGGCAATACGCTCGGACTTGATCTCCAGGATCGCGATCTTGTCGATCAGCTCGCCCCAGGACACCGGAACCTGGATCGCCATGCTTCATCCTCCATCGAAAAGGCGGCGCATCCTAGTCGCCCCGCCCGGTTCCCGCAACCGCCCTTCCCTTATCCGCCCAGGCCCGGTATATCCGGCAGGCATGCCCGATCATACCGCAACACCTCCCGCCTCACGCCGCATCCTCGTCATCAAGCATGGCGCATTCGGCGATTTCATCATGGCGCTCGGCGCCTTCCAGGCGCTACGGCGGCATCATGCGGGCGACCATCTGGTATTGCAGACCATCCCGTCGCTCGTCCCGCTGGCACGGGCCAGCGGCTGGTTTGACGAAGTCTGGACCGACCCGCGCGACAAGGGGCCGGGCGCGCTGCTGGCGATCCGCCGGCAGATCAAGGGCGGGCGCTTCGATCTGGTCTATGACCTGCAATGTTCCGACCGGACCAACCTCTATTTCCAGCTGCTGCGGCCCTTTCCGCCGCGCTGGTCCGGCACCGCCTGGGGCTGTTCCGACCCGGACCCGAACCCGAACCGTAATGCGACGCACGGCACCGACCGCTATGCGATGCAGCTGGCAACCATGGGGATTGCCGAGGTCCCGCCGCCGGACGCCGGCTGGATCACGGCAGATGTTTCCCGTTTCGCGCTGCCGGACCGCTATGTGCTGCTGGCCCCCGGCTGCGCCCCGCACCGGCCGGAAAAACGCTGGCCGGAGGCCCAGTATGCCGATCTCGCCAACCGGCTCGTGGCACGCGGGATCATACCGGTACTGGTCGGCACGAAGTCAGAAGCGGAGACCACGGCCGCCATCGCTGCCGCCTGCCCGCAGGCCATCGATCTTACCGATCAGACCACCCTGTTCGAGTTGGGCGGCATCGCCCGCGCCGCGGCGGGGGCGGTCGGCAACGATACCGGGCCGATGCATCTGCTGGCGGTGGTCGGCTGCCCGTCGGTCGTGCTCTATTCCCACGCCTCCACCCCGACACAGAGCGGCCAGCGCGGTCCGAAAGTGACCATCCTGCGCGAACCGCAGCTGAAGGACCTGCCGGTCGAGCGCGTGGAAGCGGCATTGCTGGAACTGATGGACGATCTCCCCTCACCCAGCTCCGGCTAAGCTTTATGGCCGAGAGCAGCTGCGAACGTCGTGTTGCTCACCGCATCTGCACTTTCATCTCCAACCGTCACCCCCGCATTTATTGCGGGGGTCCAGGCTTCCGCTAGCTGGATCGTTGATCGAGCAGGCTGAACCCTGGATTCCCGGCACAAGGCCGGGAATGACGATAGGAGATAGGGATGAAGGAACAACCTCACACACCGCGCAGGATATACAGCAGCCGGTAGGCCAGATTATCCAGCCAGTACTGGCGATGAACGCTGCCGGAAACCGCATAGCGCAGCCGGCTGGCGATGCCATGCTCACTCTCCAGAAACGCCCCGACCAGCGCCCTGTCCCGCGCCGGCAGCCGGTCACCGAACAACCGCAGCAGTTCGCCCGCCTGATGCCGGCGCAGCGCCGACTGCTCCCCGTTCAGCTGCCGCCCGACCTTGCCGAGAAAACGGTCGAGCGGCGTATAGCCCGCCCCCGTCATGTTGCCGCCATGCTGGCGGTACTTCAGCGCCGGACGCGCATCGTAGATGACCTGCCCCAGCGCGGAGACCACCTGATAGCACCACCAGTCATGCTTCACCGGCGGCTGCGGCCATTCGGCGCGCAGCAGCGCCAGCGCCGCGTGGTTCAGCACACTTGTACAGCCGATGGCGATGTTCTCGACCAGCGCGTTGGCGAGGCTCGGGCCGCGCCCCGGCAGCGGCGACAGGCCACGTCGACGCAAATCCTCATCGACGATGACCACCCGCGCGCAATAAAGGCCCGGCACGCCCTCGGGCAGGGCCGACAGTGCAGCGGCCGCGCGGGCGATCTTGTCCGCCTCCCACACATCGTCCTGATCGGCGAAGGCGACGAAGGCCGCATCCGATCCCACACTGTCCAGCAAGCGGAAGAAGCTGCCCGCCGGCCCCAGATTACGGCTGCCCTGCCGGAAGGAAAGCCGCTCCTCCCGCTCTGCCCAGGCGGCCAGCATTTCCGGCGTGCCGTCGCGCGAGCCATCGTCGCGCACGCTGAGCCGGAGATTGCCGTGGGTCTGGCCGAGGATGCTGGCAATCTGCGCCTCCAGCCAGGCCGCCCCGTCATAGCTGGACAGCACCACCTCGACCAGGAGGGTGGGATCACCCTTCATCCGACCCTCCACGCCACAGGATCAGGAAACAGGCCGCCGCTGTCAGGAAGCCGCTGATCCACCAGGTCTGCCAGGCACCATAGGCGGTGCCGCTCATAAACAGGCCGCAGGCGAACAGCGGATAGGCGAAAAGCTGCGCCGCCCGGTCCAGCTTGCCGATGGTGCGCAGCAGCACCCAGGCCATCGCCAGCGCCAGCAGCGCGCCAACGCCGCCCAGTTCCAGCCAGATCTGCAGCGGCGCGTTGTGCGGATGCAGCGGCAGCAGCTCGATGGTGCCCTGCACCGGCCCTGCCTTCATATCGGCGAAGTCGCTGAGCACGCGGGAGGCCTCCAGCCCCCAGCCGAAGAACGGCCGCTCCAGCGACAGCCCGGCGACGTGGTGCCAGATCGCCACCCGGTGCCCCATGGAGAAGGGCAGCCACGGCATGCTGCCCAGCCCGCTCGCGAACAGCGCCTGCGCCAGGAACGGCATGGCGAGGAAGGCGATGGCGACGACGAGGCGCAGCAGGCGTCGCGCGCCGCGCAGCGAGATCGCGGCCAGAGGCCAGAACAGCAGCCCGGCCAGCATGCCGCCCAGCGCCGACTGGCTGGAAGAAAAGCCCGCGGCCACAGCGAACAGCACCGGCAGGGCCAGCGCGATCTTGCGCCAGCCCAGCCGCCAGACACCATAGGCCAGCGGCCAGATCAGCAGCGCCGAGACCGCCGCCGGGCGGTTAATCGCGTTGGCGCCGATCACTTCAGCGAAATCCATGCCGCGCGTCAGGCGATAGATCGGCTGGTCCGCGAACAGTTCGACCAGAAACAACGCGACTCCCAGCGCAAGCCCGATCAGCACCGCCTTCGCCGCCGGGCGTAGTGCCGTTTCCGGTAGCGCCAGCAGCGCGGCGAAGAAAGGCAAAGAGACACCAAACACCAGCGCGAACTGGACAAGCTGGCTGGCGGCATCCTCGCGGTTCACGCTCCATGCCGCCGTCAGCCCGGCATAGGCGAAGAACAGCGCGACCGGCAGCGCCAGCCGGTAGCGCGGCCAGGGGAAGTGCCGCTGGCCAACCCAATGCAGCACGATGGTCAGCAATGCCGCCGCGAACAGGCCGATCTGCAGGGCGCGCGGCGCCCAGGGCAGCAGCGCACCCATCGCCAGGATCCACAGCGCCAGCAGGCGCAGGGTCCAGGTCAGGCAGGCATCGGGCGAGAATCGGTGGGGCGTCGTCACGGGCGCATCCGGCTCCGGCAGACGGGAAGGTTTTGGCGACTAGACCAGCGCCGCCCCGGCCCGTCAAGCAGACGCCGCGCTTTACAAGCGGCACGCCCATCCCGTAAGCACGGCGATGGATATGGAAGGACGGTCCCCTTGACCCGCCGGCTTTTGTTTCTCGTCACCGAGGACTGGTATTTCTGGTCGCACCGCCTGCCGCAGGCGCGCGCCGCGCGCGATGCCGGCTTCGAGGTGCTGGTGGCGACCCGTGTGAACGCGCACGGCCCGAGGATCGAGGCGGAGGGTTTCCGGCTGATCCCGCTGCCCTGGAGCCGCGAGGGCGGCATTGCGCACCAGCTGGCGACCGTGCGTGTGCTGACGAAACTCTACCGGCGGGAACGGCCCGATATCGTGCATCATGTGGCACTGAAATCCATCGCCCCCGGCGCGCTGGCCGCCCGGCTGGCCGGCGTGCGCGCCAGCGTGAATGCGATCACCGGCTTCGGCTATCTGGGTGCCTCGCAGACCCCGAAGGCCAGGCTGGTGCGCGCCGGCGTGCGCGCCCTGTTGCCGCCGCTGACGAACCGCACGAGCGCCTGGACGCTGCTGCATAACGAGGATGACCGCGCGCTGGCGCTGAAGCTGCGCCTCACCTCTTCGCGGCGTGCCGTCCTGATTCGCGGGTCGGGCATCGATCTCGGCCATTTCGAGGCGCTGCCGGAACCGGCCGGGCCGGTCACCGTGGCGCTGGTCTCCCGCATGCTGCGCATCAAGGGCATCGATACGGCGGTCGAGGCAGTGCGGCGGCTGCAGCGCGGCGGCCACGATATACGCCTGCTGCTGGCCGGCGGGCCGGACCCGGCCAATCCCGCCTCCTTCGACGAGTTGACGCTGCGCCGCTGGGCCAGCGAGCCCGGTATCGAGTGGCTGGGGCCCGTCGCGGACGTGCGGACGGTCTGGCAGCGCGCCCATATCGGGCTGCTGGCCTCGCGCGGCGGCGAGGGTGTGCCGAAGAGCCTGCTGGAAGCGGCTGGATGCGCCCGGCCGCTGATCGCGACTAATGTGCCCGGCTGCCGCGACGTGGTGGGACCACAGGGTGAGGCCGGCCTGCTGGTACCCGCGAACGACCCCGCCGCGATGGCCGACGCCCTGCTGGAGCTGGCCGGCGATGCCACGCGGCGCCAGCGACTGGGGACCGCCGCCCGGCAGCGCGCCGAGACGCTGTTCGGCGAGGCCGCCATCGGCCGCGAGACGGTCGATCTCTACGAACGCATCCTGCGGGAAACAGCCTGATGTGCGGCATTACCGGGCTGCTCGACCTCGAAGGACGGCTGTCGCCGGACCAGCGCGCCGGCAGCGTCGCGGCGATGACGGCAGCCCTGTCCCGGCGCGGACCGGACGATGAGGGGCTGTGGCAGGACGAGGCCGCCGGCATCGCGCTCGGCCACCGGCGGCTCGCCATCATCGACCTGTCGCCCGCCGGGCACGAACCGATGGAAAGCGCCGACGCGCGGCTGGTGCTGACCTATAATGGCGAAGTCTATAATCACCGCGAACTGCGCCGGGAACTGGAGGCCGAGGGTGCGGCGTTCCGGGGTGACTGCGATGCGGAGGTGATGCTCGAAGGCTTCGCCCGCTGGGGTATTGCCGCCACTGTGGAGCGGCTGATCGGCATGTTCGCCTTCGCGGTCTGGGATCGCAGGGAGCGCCGCCTCACCCTCGGTCGCGACCGGATGGGCATAAAGCCGCTCTATTGGGGCAAGAGTGACGGGTTGGTGCTGTTCGGCTCCGAGCTGAAGGCGCTGGCCGCCTGCCCGCACTGGACCCGTGAGATCGACCGCGACAGCGTGGCCGCCTATCTGCGCCATGCCTATGTGCCTGCCCCGCACACCATCTACCGGCGCATCGAAAAACTGCCGCCCGGCTGCCTGCTGGAAATCGATACTAGCGGCGAGCCCCGCCTCACCCGCTATTGGGATCTGCGCGATGTGGCAATGGCAGGCCTCGCCAACCCGCTGCCTGCCGATGCCGATGCCGCGCTGGCGCTGCTGGAGCCGCTGCTGCACGACGCGGTGAGCCGGCGCATGACGGCCGACGTGCCGCTGGGTGTGCTGCTGTCGGGCGGCATCGATTCGGCGACGGTAACGGCGCTGATGCAGCAGGCCAGCGACCGGCCGGTGCGCAGCTTCACCATCGGCTTTCAGGACAGCGATCTGGACGAGGCACCGCTGGCCGGCGCCATCGCCCGCCATCTCGGCACCGACCATACGCAGCTCTACCTGACGGAAAGCGATGCCCGGAACACCGTTCCGGAGCTGCCGGACCTCTATGACGAGCCTTTCGCCGACGCCTCGCAGATTCCGACGCTGCTGGTCTCCCGCCTTGCCCGCCAGCAGGTGACGGTCGCCCTGAGCGGCGATGGCGGCGACGAGCTGTTCGGGGGTTATCACCGGCACCGCATCGGCGAGGCGGTGTGGGACCGGGTCTCCGCCGTCCCGCGCCCGATGCGCAAGATCGCCTCGGCCCTGCTGAAGATGCCGTCCGCCGGGAACTGGGCGAAGCTTGCCGAGAGTCTGCCGGACCGCTACCGCCCGCCGATGCTGGGAGACAAGGTCGGCAAGCTGGCCTCGGTGCTGCCGCTGGACGGGCCGGATGCGATGTATCGCCGCCTCGTCACCCACTGGCCGGCGGCGGAAGGGCTGGTGCCAGGGTCGGTGCGGCGTAGCACGGCGGCGGAGGATCTGGGCAGCGCATCGAGCATAACCGATCCCTTCCACCGCGCCCGGCTGATGGATGCGCTGACCTACCTGCCGGACGATGTGCTGGCCAAGGTGGACCGCGCCAGCATGGGCTGCGGGCTGGAAGTGCGCGTGCCGCTGCTCGACCACCGGGTGGCGGAACTCGCCTGGCGGCTGCCGAAATCCCTGCTGCACCGCGAGGGGCGCAGCAAATGGCCGCTGCGACAGATACTGGAACGGCATGTCCCGCGCGACCTGTTCGAGCGGCCGAAGGCGGGATTCTCCGTGCCGCTGGACGGGTGGCTGCGCGGCCCCCTGCGCGACTGGGCGGAAAGCCTGCTGGACGCCGAAGCGCTATCGGCGGACGGGCTGCTGGAAGCTACGCCAATCCGCGCCGCCTGGCGTGAGCATCAGCAGGGCACGCGCGACCACGGCACTAAACTGTGGGCGGTGCTGATGCTGCAGGCCTGGCGGCAGCGCTGGGCGCTCTGAAACGGCCCTTACTGGCCGATCGTTACTGGCCGATCAGCGAATCCATCGGGATGGCGTAGGTCAGCACCACCGATTCCGTGCCGGGGTTGCTGTCGCCCAGGCTGGCGTTGGAGATGTGGTGCACGGCGATGCCGAGGCGCGAGCGGTCATCGAAGCGATAGGCCAGTTCCAGGCCGGAGCGGAACTCGACCGTATGGCCCAGATCCTTGCCATCGCCATCATGATAGGCACCGACCGCGAAGTTCGGCGTCAGCACGAGCCGCCGGCCGAAGAAGATATCCATGCCGATGCCGGCATAGCCATAGACGGCGGAATCGGTCGTGCCCATGACGCCGATGAAGGGCGTGAAGACCCACAGCTTGTGCTTTTCCGCGAAACGGTATTCGGCGCGGAATTCGCCGGCGGTGAAGCTGTCATTCACATCGTAGGCGCCGCCGGACAGCGCCAGGAAGGCCGGCTCCTCCGCCTTCGCCTGACCGGAAAAAGCCAGCGCGGCGAACCCCGCAGCAGCCAGCACCAGCGACCGCAACCCGTTCTTGCTGCTCACGATATCCCCTCCTTGGAACAGACCCCGCGCCGATCATACGGGTTGAGCGTCGGTGTGCAAGCGCGGCTTTCCTATGCCTCCGCCGCGGACAGCCGCGTCTGCATGCCGCGCGTCGCCTCCACCAGCGCTGCGGTGATGCCCGGCTCCATCGCCGAATGGCCGGCATCGGGGACGATGCGGTAGTCGGCTTCCGGCCAGGCCTGGGCCAGCGCATCGGCGGTGACGACCGGGCAGACCATGTCATAGCGGCCCTGCACGATGACCGCCGGAAGCTGCCGGATCAGCTCCACCCGGCGCAGCAGCACCTCGCCATCGATGAAGCAGTCATGGCGGAAATAATGCGCCTCGATCCGCGCCATGCCGAGCGCGTGGCGCTCCTCTGCGAAGCTGCCGACCAGCGACGGGTTGGGCTGCAGGGTGGAGCAGCTGCCCTCATAGGTGCTCCAGCTCCTGGCCGCCGGCATATGGACCGCAGGGTCGGGATCGACCAGCCGCCGGTAATAGCCCGCCAGCAGATTGCCGCGCTCCTCCGCCGGCAGGAACTCGGCGAATTTGCGCCAGTTCTCCGGAAAGACGGTGCGGATGCCATTCAGGAACCAGTCGATCTCCGCGCGCCGCCCCAGAAAGATGCCGCGCAGCACGAAGCCCAGGCAGGAGGCCGGATGGGCAACACCATAGGCGAGCGCCAGGGTCGAGCCCCAGGAGCCGCCGAACACCAGCCAGCGTGCAATGCCGAGATGCCGGCGCAGCATCTCCAGATCGGCAATCAGATGCGCGGTCGTATTGTCCGTCAGGCTCCCGAGCGGCGTGGAGCGGCCCGCCCCGCGCTGGTCGAACACGACGATCCGGTAGGCTTCGGAATCGAAGAATCGGCGATGCGTCGGGGAGGCACCCGACCCCGGCCCGCCATGCAGGAAGACCACCGGCACGCCATCCGGATTGCCCGATTGTTCCCAATAGAGCGTATGGCCGCTGCCCACCGGCAGCATGCCGGTCTCATAGGGCTCGATCTCGGGATAGAGCGGCAGGGCAGCGTCGGTCGGCATGGCGGCTTCTCCTCTATGCCGGGCAGCGGGATTTTCCGGGAATTATGGAACGGCGCGGCGGCGCCCACGTCAATCCTGTTGCATCGGCCCGTTGCGACTTGCCGCTTCCCTGCTAAGTAGTAGCCATGCTGTTCCGCCTGCGCCTTCTGCTGCTCGCCGCCTTCCTGACCCTGCCGGCCGCCGCTGCCCAGCCGGCAGAGCTGGTGCGCGACCGGACGGCGCGCGCCATCGAAATCGTCGATGGCGACACGCTGGTGCTGGAGGATGGACGCGAGGTCAGGTTGGTCGGCCTGCAGGCGCCGAAACTGCCGCTGGGGCGACGCAACTTCCGGGCCTGGCCACTGGCCGAGGAGGCGAAGCAGGCGCTGGCCGAGATCGCGCTGGGCCGCGAACTTGTGCTGGCCTATGGCGGCGCACGACAGGACCGGCACCAACGGCTGCTGGCGCATCTGTTCCGCACCAGCGAGGATCTGTGGGTGCAGGGCGAGATGCTGCGCCGGGGCATGGCGCGGGTCTATTCCTTCCCCGATAACCGCGCCGCCGTGGCTGACATGCTGGCACTGGAAGCCGAGGCCCGGGCGGCCCGCCGGGGCATCTGGGCGCACCCCTATTACCGCATTCTCGACCATCGCGAGGCGGGCGCGCATCTCGACAGTTTCCAGCTGGTCGAAGGGCAAGTCCTGAAGGCCGAGCGCAAGGGCGCGCGCCTCTACCTTAATTTCGCCGCGGATTACCGCTCTGATTTCACCATCGTCATCGAACGGCATGCCAGCCGCCTGTTCGATAAGATGAACTTCGACCCGCTGACGCTGCAGGGCCGCACCGTCCGCGTCCGGGGCTGGCTGAAGGAATGGAATGGCCCGATGATAGAGGCGACCCATCCGGAACAGATCGAGGTACTGGAAAAATGATGCCGCAACGACACCAAGCCAGAACCGCATCCAGTCCGTCCCGTCTGCTGGCCGCCCTTGGCCTGCTTGGCGCGGCTGCCCTGCTGCCGGCCTGCACGACCAACCCGGCAACGGGTGAGGAGCAGTTCGCCGCCCTGATGTCGCCGCAGCAGGAGCGCCAGGTCGGGGCGGAGCAGCATCCGAAGATCACCCAGCAGTTCGGCGGTTCCTACGACAATGCCAGCATCAACAGCTATGTCACCGGGCTGGGGCAGCGACTGGCCGCCCAGTCGGAAATGCCGGACCTGAATTTCACCTTCACCGTGCTGGATTCGCCCATCGTCAACGCCTTCGCCCTGCCCGGCGGCTATGTCTATGTGACGCGCGGCCTGATGGCGCTGGCGGAGAACGAGGCGGAGCTTGCCGGCGTCATGGCGCACGAGATCGGCCATGTCACCGCACGCCATTCCGCCGAGCGCTACAGCCAGAATGTCGTCGCCAATCTGAGCGTTGCCCTGCTGGGCGTGCTGACCAAATCGAACGAGCTGGCGAACGCCGCCGGCTATGGCGCGCAGGCCTATCTGCAAAGCTATTCGCGCGGCCAGGAGTTCGAGGCCGATACGCTAGGCGTGCGCTATCTGACCCGCGCCGGCTATGCCCCGGACGCAATGGCCAGCTTCCTGACCAAGCTGGACCGGCATTCCCGGCTGCAGGCGCAGCTTGCCGGCAGATCTCCTGACACCGTCGATCAGACCAACATCATGGCCACACATCCGCGCACGCTGGACCGTGTGCAGGCCGCGCGGGAGGCCGCCAATGTCGGCGCGGTCGCCAACCCGCGCATCGCCCGCAACGAATATCTGCGGAAGCTGGATGGTATGCTCTATGGCGATAACCCGGATCAGGGCGTCGTGCGCGGCCGGGACTTCATCCATCCGGAACTGCGCTTCCGCTTCACCGTGCCGGAGAACTTCACCCTGGTGAACGGTCAGACCAAGGTGCAGGCCGCCGGGCCGAACAATTCGGTGATCAGCTTCGACATGGGCAAGGCCCAGGGCAACCCGGCGCCGCGCACCTATCTGCAGGCCTGGGGCGGCAATCTGCGCCTGTCCAATATCGAGGCCATCGAGGTGAACAGCCTGCCCGCCGCCACGGGTGCCGCGCGCGCCAACAGCAATGCGGGGCCCGTCGATGTGCGGCTGGTCGCCATTTCGGGCGGCAACGGCAGCTTCTACCGCTTCGCCTTCATCACGCCCGCCCAGGTGACGGACCAGCTCTCCCGGGCCTTGCGCGAGACGACCTACAGCTTCCGCCGGCTGAGCGCGTCAGAGGCGGCAGCAGTGAAGCCCGAAAGGCTGAAGCTTTACACGGTCCGTTCCGGCGATACCGCGGCCAGACTTGCGGCAAAAATGCCGCCCGGGCCGCTGGCGGCCGAGCGCTTTGCCACGCTGAACGGTCTGCAGGCCGGACAGGTGCCGCCCGCCGGCACGCTGGTGAAGGTCGTCACCGAGTAAATCCTATCCCCCATGCGCCGCCTTCAGATCAGGCGGCGTCTCGGCGCGGCGGATAAGCCCGTAATCCCGCACCACATGGGCGACGCGCAGCCGGTAATCCGCAAACAGGCCGGACCGCCCCGTCGCCTGTGCCGCGCGGTGCCGTTCCAGCCGCCGCCACTTGGCGATGGCCTCCTCGTCGCGCCAGAAGGAGAGTGACAGGATCTTGCCGGGCTGCGTCAGGCTCTCGAACCGCTCGATGGAGAGAAACCCGTCGATGCCGTCCAGCAGCGGCCTCAGATCGGCGGCGATGTCGAGATAGGCCTGCCGCCCGCCGGCAACCGGCTCGACCTCGAAGATGACGGCGATCATGGCCCAACCGGCGCCAAAGCTACCGGCGTCAGGAAGGTGCGCTCCTCCCTCAGGATGAAGCGCTTTTCCTGCGCCATCCGGAAATTGGCCGCACCGTCAGGGTCGCTCTTCAGCCGGGCACGGTAGGTTTCGTAATCGGCCAGGCTGGCGAAGGAGATCAGCGCCAGCGCCTCGTAGTTCGTGCCTTCATGCGGCAGGAAATATCCCAGCAGATCGCCCCCGCAGGCGGGAATGATGCGCAGCCAGTTGCGCGCATAGGCGGCGAAGGCATCGCGCTGGAACGGGTCGATCACATAGCGGATGCAGCAGGTAACAGTCATGGTCGCTTTCCTTCCTCATCGGAACCGGAGGAAAGATAGGCAGCCTGTCCGGCTAATGTTTCGGGCCGGGGCTTAGCAAAAAAAGAAGGGCGCCATGACAGCGCCCTTGAGGGAGACTTGGCAGGAAAAACTGAGGGAGGCAAATAGAGGGAGAGAAAACGAGGGGATTACTCTTCGACAAACAGCTCGTCGTACTGGGAGACGTTGCGCATCATCGAGACGCGCAGCTTGTTCATCGCGCGGCTTTCCAGCTGGCGGATACGCTCCTTGGAGACGCCGAGTTCGCGGCCCAGCTCCTCCAGCGTAGCCCCCTCTTCAACGAGGCGGCGGCGCTCGATGATGACCCGTTCGCGTGGCGACAGGTCGGACAGCGCCTCGGCCAGCCAGCGCGAGCGGCTGGCGGCATCGCGCAGGCCGGTGACGGTCAGCTCCGGGCTCGGCCGTTCGTCGGGCAAGAAATCCTGCCAGCTATCCTCGCCGGCCTCGCCGATGGTGGCGTTCAGCGACTGGTCGGCAGAACCCAGCCGCATCTCCATCGATTCGACTTCGCGCAGGCTGACCTGCAGTTCGCGCGCGACCTTCTCCCGCGCTTCCTGCGTCATGCTGGTCGCACCGATATCGTTGATGCGCGCGCGCAGCCGGCGCAGGTTGAAGAACAGCGATTTCTGGGCGGCGGTGGTGCCGGTACGCACGATCGACCAGTTGCGCAGGATATAGTCCTGGATGGCAGAACGAATCCACCAGATCGCATAGGTCGAGAAGCGGACCTCGCGTTCCGGGTCGAAACGCGCGGCGGCCTGCATCAGACCGACATTGCCTTCCTGGACGAGATCGCCCATCGGCAGGCCGTAATTGCGGAATTTGGAGGCGGTGCCAATGACCAGGCGGGTGTAGGAGCGGATCAGCTCGTGCAGCGCGGCTTCGTCATTATCGAGACGCCAGCGGCAGACGAGATCATGTTCATGTTCGCGGCTGAGCAGCGGTTCCTTCATCGAGGCACGGATGAAGGTCAGGTTTGCGCGCTGAGTATCCGGGTCGTCGATATAGGCCATTGCTGAGCATCCCTTGACGATGCCGGGGCAGCTTGAGCCCGAGGGATATCGGGTGCCACCATTCCTGGCGTGTTGTCATAGCTTAATACGCAATGACAAAAGGGATGGATCACAGGGCAGTGATCGGATCAGCTTTCGATCCAGTCCAGCACGCTGCCATCGGGGGCGAAGCAGGCCGCAACCAGTCCGCCCTCATAGCCGCAGCCGGCATCGATGGTGGCCGTATAGGGTGTGTCAGCGACGCCGCCATGCGAGGGATCGAAGCCGCGAATCACCTTGGCGAAGCCGCCATAGGGGGCGGATATCCGCCCGAAACTGCCGCCGCCCCACCAGAAGCTGTCGCTCTGCGCGGTCAGCGGTCGTTCGGGATCGATGCCGGCATTCACGAACAAAAGACCGCCATCGTCGGTATAGGCCGCGCGCTTCAGACCGTTGAGAAGCTGCATGTGCCCCGGACGGGCCTGCATCGCGGACCTCAGCTGCCCGGTCCAGCGTGAGATCGCCACTGCGCCCTGACGGGCGATGCCCAGCGCTTCCTCGGCCGTACTGCCATAGGCCGTCATGGTGCCCTGCAGCCCCTGGCGCAGCATCCATGCCAGCACTTCAGGCGGGTTCGGCGCGAACTGAAGCTGTAGCAGCTTGTCCCACATCTCCTCCTGATTGCCGCGCAGGAAGGCGATGTCCTCGGCAAAGCTGTAAGGACGGGCGAGGAAGGCGATGCGGAAGCGCAGCAATTCATCGATGGTTTCGACGATCTGCGCGCCGCGCCCCATGAAGTTGCCGAGATAGACGAGGCAGTCGGATGGCTCCAGCCGGGCCGCCAGCGCGTCATGCAGGCGCGACAGCCGTTCGGCATCGCCATGGATGGCGCCTATGGCCCAGACCCGTCCGCCTCCGCGGAGTACGGCAAACTTGTCGCGATCGCTCATGCTCTCTTGGAATCGTCCTGGCAGCTACTTTGTTCCGTCGCCGCAGACGGTGACGCAGAACCGGTAAAAAGAAAAGAGGCGCCGCGGCGATTAACTCCGCCGGGCACCTCTCTTTTTTTACAATCTGTTACGATCAGGCCGCGCTCATCATCTCTTCGAGACGCTGGGCCGCCGCTTCCGGATCGATGCTCTCGATCGCCGCAAACTCACGGGCCAGCCGGTCGAGGGCGGCCTGGTACATCTGCCGCTCGCTGTAGGACTGGTCCGGCTGCGAGGCGTTGCGGTGCAGATCGCGCACCACTTCGGCGATGGAAGCCGGGTCGCCGGAATTGATCTTGGCCTCATATTCCTGGGCGCGCCGGCTCCACATGGTGCGGCGTGCGCGGCTGCGGCCCTTTAGCTTGGCCAACGCAGTCTGCATCTGCTTCTTGCTGCTGAGCGGCCGCAGACCCGACGTACCGGCCTTCGCGACAGGCACGCGCAGGGTCATGCGGTCCTTCTCGAAATCGATGACGAAAACCTGCAATTCGTGACCGGCGATCGTCTGGGTCTCGCGACCGACGATCTGGCCGACGCCATGCGACGGATACACCACGAATTCGCCGGTGGAGAACTCGATCTTTTTTGACATTTTAGCCAACTGACCTTTCTTAGCCGTTCGCCGAAAACAGAAGACGCCGCCCTGTCGCCATCCGGAAATGGCGCTATCCGCGCAGCCCTTAGGGGCCGAAGATGGGAAATCGGCAGCGTGACAGGCGAAACACCCCTCACCACCAACAAAACGTAACATAATTTGGTTTATAAGGGTAGCTTCCTCACGCATTCCGCCCATGCATCAGCAGGGCATCATGCACGACAAAGCCCGCGCCGAACTGGCGCGCAGCAAAGAATCCAAGCGGAATCAAATAGATTCGGACTTGAGCGCCCGCTCAGCCCTTGCCCGGCCTGTCGGAAAAGAATTTCTCAAACTTGCCCGGCATGCCGCGATAATCCTCCGCATCGGCCGGCGGTTCGCCCTTGCGGGTGATGTTCGGCCATTTCTCGGCATAGTCGCGGTTGAGCTCGGCCCAGCGGTCGGCCTCGCCCTCGGTGTCCGGGATGATGGCCTCAGGCGGGCATTCCGGCTCGCACACGCCGCAGTCGATGCACTCGTCCGGATGGATGACCAGCATGGTCTCGCCTTCGTAGAAGCAGTCCACCGGACACACTTCCACGCAATCCATGTACTTGCACTTGATGCACGCCTCGGTCACCACGTAGGTCATCGTCCGCTCCACCTACCAACGTCACGATAAGTCTCGAACCAGCCAGGAATGGCAGGCCCGGCAGGCCCCTAAAGCCCCAGCTTCTCCATCACCCGCTTGCGCGCGGCCCCGCTGTCCTGATCGGTCACATAAATCAGGCCGCAGATGCGCCGCAGCAGGTTCGCCTCGTATTCGTGCAGATGGCCATCCGCATAGACGACCTCCCACAGCATCTCGACGATGGCCACCCGTTCTTCCGGCGGCACCGTCTCCCGCACCGCGCGGGTAAAGCCATAGAGTTCGTGATTGCTCTCGATCTCCGATTCGGCCTCCCGCACCAGAGCGGCCGCATCGCCCGCGCTCAGCGAAAACCGCTCGCGGCACAGCCGCTCGATCGTCTCGCGCTCCTCGGCACCATATTCCGCATCGGTCGCCGCCGCTTCAACCAGAAGCGCCGCCGCGGCCATATGCAGGCGATCCCGCACGGGACTATCCTTCGCGCCCTCCGCCTTCGGCGCGAAAAGCTCTTTAATCTTCTTCAGCATGGCGTTCCCGTAGCACAGCGACCCCGCGCCAACAACCCTTCACGGAATGCGCCTTTGCCGCCCAGCCATGCGGTAAATCAGCACATGAAAATAGATTGGATTTTATGCTTATTAACCGATCCTTCACCTTATGGGCGCAGGATCGCGGCATATCGCCTCTAACGAAATGCCGCCAATGTCGCTGAAGAACCTCCTCTATACCGCGACCCATAGCCGTGACCGCCGACGCCATGTCAGGCTGCGGCCGAAGGGCGATGCCTATGTCCGCATCGACGGCCGTGACTATCCGCTGCATGACTGGTCGCCGGACGGGTTGCTGATCCACCCCTATCGCGGCGGGCTGATCGTGAACCAGAAGGCGAAAGTAGAGGCCGTGATCCGGGACATCCAGGCGCCCGATGGCGTGCTGCGCCTGAACGGCATCGTGCTGGTGACACGGATCGACGATAAAGGGCTGGCGGCGCGATGGCTGATGATGCCGCCCAATCACAAGGAAAAGCTGCTGCGCTACTACGCCCGCAAGCCCAAGGCCTGAACCCGGCCTACTGTTAATCGGCGTTGGTCAGTCTGCGTTCAGGCGTTCGCGCAGCTGCTTGCCGGTCTTGAAGAAGGGGATGTGCTTGGCATCCACCTTCACCGCGTCGCCGGTGCGCGGGTTGCGCCCGACGCGGGCATCGCGCTTCTTCACGGAAAAAGCCCCGAACCCCCGAAGCTCGACCCGGTCGCCGCGCGCCAGGGCGGCGGTGATCTCGTCGAAGATGGTCGAGACGATACGCTCGACATCCCGCTGATAGAGATGCGGGTTCTGTTCCGCTAACCGCGCGATCAGTTCCGACTTGGTCATCGCAGCGTCCCCTGTTAGCCGTTTTGCCGTCTTGCCCCCGCGACAGCGGCGCCTTTGGCACCGTCATCATCGGTATTTTAGGCGCATTTCCGCCGTTTTCCTTAATGCACGGTGGCAGATTCACCAGGGCACGTCAAGTAAACCGTTCGGATCAAAGGATTTTTCAAATATATCCACAAACGGAAACGCCCGGGCGCGAAGGCCCGGGCGTTCCTGATCGGTTGCAGCCGAGGGGAAGGCTTACTTCTTGTCTTCCGCCTCGCCGCCGCGCGCGAGTGCCGGGCCGAGGATATCGCCCAGGCTGGCGCCGGAATCGGACGAGCCGAATTCCGCCATCACCTGCTTGTCCTCGTCGATCTCGCGGGCCTTGATCGACAGCGTCATGCGCCGGGTCTTGGCGTCGACGTTGGTGATCTTGGCATCAACCTTCTCGCCGATGGCGAAACGGTCCGGGCGCTGCTCGGAACGGTCACGCGACAGGTCGGCACGGCGGATGAAGCCGATGGCCCCATTCACCTCGACCTCGATGCCGTTGTCCTCGACCTTGGTCACGGTCGCGGTCACCACGGAACCCTTGCGCACGCCACCGGCAGCCGGGGCGGCGGAGGTCGCCTTGGCGAAGCTGTCCTCGGTGAGCTGCTTGATGCCCAGCGAGATACGCTCCTTCTCGACATCGACTTCCAGCACGTTGGCCTTCACGATGTCGCCCTTCTTGTAGTCCTTGACGGCTTCTTCGCCAGGGCGCTGCCAGTCCAGGTCCGAGAAGTGCACCATGCCGTCGATGTCGCCCGGCAGGCCAATGAACACACCGAACTCGGTGATGTTCTTGACCTCGCCCTCGACCTCGGTCTGCGGTGGGAACTTGGCCGCAAACTCTTCCCACGGGTTCGCCAGGGTCTGCTTCAGGCCCAGCGAGATGCGGCGCTTGACCGGATCGACGTCCAGCACGACCACATCCACTTCCTGCGAGGTGGAGACGATCTTGCCCGGATGGACGTTCTTCTTGGTCCAGCTCATCTCGGAGACGTGCACCAGACCTTCGATCCCCGGCTCCAGCTCCACGAAGGCGCCGTAGTCGGTGATGTTGGTGACACGGCCGCTGAAGCGGGCCGAAACCGGGTACTTGGCATCCACGCCTTCCCACGGATCGGCTTCCAGCTGCTTCATGCCGAGGCTGATGCGCTGGGTGTCCGGGTTGAAGCGGATGACCTGGACCTTGACGGTCTGGCCGATCTGCAGCGCCTCGGACGGATGGTTGATGCGGCGCCACGCGATGTCGGTGACGTGCAGCAGGCCATCGACGCCGCCCAGATCGACGAAGGCGCCGTAATCGGTGATGTTCTTCACGACACCGTTCAGCACCTGGCCTTCCTTCAGCGAGGCGACCAGTTCCGAACGGGCCTCCGCACGGCTCTCCTCGAGCACGGCGCGGCGCGACACGACGATGTTACCGCGGCGGCGGTCCATCTTCAGGATCTGGAAGGGCTGCGGAGTGCCCATCAGCGGGCCGATGTCCCGCACCGGGCGGATGTCCACCTGGCTGCCCGGCAGGAAGGCCACGGCCCCCGACAGGTCAACCGTGAAGCCACCCTTCACGCGGCCGAAGATCACGCCGGTGACCTTCTGATTGTCCTCGAAGGACTTTTCGAGCAGGACCCAGGATTCCTCCCGGCGGGCCTTCTCGCGGCTCAGCATCGCCTCGCCGTTCTTGTCTTCCATCCGCTCGAGATAGACCTCGACCGTGTCACCCGGCTGGATTTCGGGCTTCTGGCCGGGGGTGGCGAATTCCTTCAGCTGGACGCGACCTTCGGACTTCAGGCCGACGTCGATGAGGGCGAAGTCGCCCTCGATGGAAACCACCCTGCCTTTGACAACGGTCCCTTCGAGACCGTCACCGGAGCCGAGCGACTCCTCAAGCAGTGCGGCAAAGCTTTCCTTGGCGGACGAGGTGTCCGTTGCGGTCTGTGTGGCCATGTAGATAGTCTCCTTCCATGTGCCCTGCCGTGCGGCGCCCCCGGATGCGTTTGGGATTTCCGGGGCCGCTGGATGGTGCCGGCGGGCAACCGCCCTGCCTCGCTCTCGGAGGCCCAGGACGGGTGTCCGTGTCTTGCGCCAGCGGCCAGGCCGGCGATCAACGGACGGGGTTCTGCCGGTCTTGCTTTTTTCGGATCGGGTCCATCGCCGCCTGGAAGGCCGCCTCGACGTCGAGCGCCGAGGTGTCGATGACAACCGCATCGGCTGCGATTGCCATCGGGGCTGTCGACCGCGAACGGTCGCGCTGGTCCCGCTCCTGCATGTCCTGCAGAACGCGCGCATATATAGAAGGACTCCCGCGCTCAAGCAACTCCTTATGCCGGCGTTCGGCACGCACCTCGACGGCGGCGGTGATGAACAGCTTCACATCGGCATCGGGAAAGATCGCCGTGCCGATGTCGCGCCCGTCCAATACCGCCCCCTTCTTGCCGTCCGGCGGGGTGCGTCCGAAGCCACGCTGGAACTCCAGCATGGCGGCGCGCACGCCAGGAATTGCCGCCACTTTGGAGGCCGCAACCGCCGCCTCGTCGCCGCGCAGGCGCGGGTCTGCCATCAGTGCCGGGTCGAAGGATTCCGCCGCCCGCGTCGCGGCCGCCGGATCTTCCGGATTTTCGCCGCTGTCCAGCACCATCACGCCGACGCCGCGATAGAGCAGCCCGGTATCGAGATAGGCGAAATCCAGTTCCCGCGCGATACGCCGCGCGATGGTGCCCTTGCCGGACGCGGCGGGCCCATCGACCGCGATGATCATGCGGACGCGCCCGCTGGCTGTTCCGCGATATCGGCACCCAGCCTGTTCATCATCGGCACGAAGCCGGGAAAGCTCGTGGCGATCGGCTCGCCATCGTCGATCGATACCGGCTTCTCGCTGACCATACCCAGCACGGCGAAGGCCATGGCGATGCGGTGGTCCAGATTGGCCGCGATCATCGCCCCGCCCAGTGGCGGCCGGCCCTTGCCATGCACCACCAGCCGGTCCGGCCCTTCTTCGACCTCGACGCCGCAGGCGGCCAGCCCGCGCGCGACAGCGCCCAGCCGGTCGCTTTCCTTGACGCGCAGCTCCGCCAGCCCTTCCATCACCGTCGGGCCCTCGGCGCAGGCCGCCGCCATAGCCAGGATCGGATATTCGTCGATCATGCTGGGCGCGCGGCGCGGCGGCACGACCACACCCTTCAGCGCGCCGGCGCGGACCAGCAGATCGACCACCGGCTCGCCGGCTTCCTCGCGCCGGTTCTCCAGCGCGATGTCGGCCCCCATCTCCAGCAGCGTCTCGAACAGGCCAAAGCGCAACGGGTTGGCACCGACATTGGATATCCGCACCTCGGACCCCGGCACCAGCAACGCCGCCACCGCCGGAAAAGCCGCCGAAGAGGGATCGCCCGGCACACGGACGGTCGCCGCCGCCAGTTCCGGCTGGCCGGTCAGCGTCACCGCGCGGGTGCCGTCCGCACGGTCCTCGACCCGCACGGTCGCCCCGAAATGGCGCAGCATGCGCTCTGAATGGTCGCGGGTCGGCTCCGGCTCGACCACGATGGTCTCCCCCGGCGCGGTCAGCCCTGCCAGCAGGATCGCCGACTTCACCTGCGCCGAGGCGACCGGCAGCGTGTAGTCGAGGGGCAGCGGGTGGCGCGCGCCGGTGACCGCCAGCGGCAGCCGCCCGCCCTCGCGGGAGACGAAACGGGCACCCATATCGCCCAGCGGCTTCATCACGCGCGCCATCGGGCGGCGGCGCAGCGACGCATCGCCGGTGAAGAAGCTGGTGATCGGGTGCCCGGCCGCCAGCCCCATCAGCAGCCGCGCGCCGGTGCCAGAATTGCCAAGGTCGAGCATGTCCTCCGGCTCGGCGAGACCGCCGACGCCAACGCCGGAGACGCGCCACACGCCCTCCTCATCGCGCCACACGACAGCGCCATAGGCGCGCATCGCCGTCGCCGTGTTCAGCACATCCTCGCCTTCCAGCAGGCCGTGGATCGCCGTCTCGCCGATGGCAAGCCCGCCGAACATCAGCGCGCGGTGCGAGATCGACTTGTCGCCGGGGGCGGTAACGGCGCCGCGAAGCGCTTCGGCACGGCGGGAGACGAGCGGATGCACAAGCGGATGCAAGGGAAACCTCCTGGAAAGGGCGGCGCGCCGGGTGCGCTCACATTTTGCGTGTCTCTAGCATATTCCCGCCCGCGCGCCCAACCCCGCAAGCCCGCCTGCATGCCATGGACGATCTTGCACTTGCACGACGCGCGCGTCTGCCGCATCAATTTCGCTTTGACTTGGCTTGCCCGCCGTGGCAAGTCGCACGCGAATTTTCTGCTCACGATACCGGAGGGGCACGTGGTCAAACCCGAATGGGGCGTTAAGCGCACCTGTCATAGTTGCGGCGCGAAATTCTACGACCTGAAGCGCGATCCGATCGTGTGCCCGAAATGCGGCACCACCTTCGATTTCGAGACCGCGCTGAAGAGCCGCAAGGTCCGCACCGTCGCCGACGCCAAGCCGGTGCCGGCGAAGGCCAAGGCGAAGGTACGCCCGGTGAAGGACGAGGATACGGACGCGCTGGAAGACATCGAGGACATCGAGGATGTCGAGGATGTGGATGATGACGACGTCCTGGCCGAGGAAGAGGATGCCGACGACACCCTCGACGATGTCGTGGTGACCGGCCCGAAGCGGGTGGCCAGCGACGACGAGGATGAGGACGAGGATATCGACCTCGACCTTGACGATGATGATGAGGACGAAGCGCTGCTCGTGGATGAGGATGAGGATGACAGCCTCGACGAGTCCGATGAGGAGAGCGACGACGACGAAGACGAGGAGTCGCGGGACCGCTGAGCAGGTCTTCTGGCGGGGGGCCACCCCTGCCGGCAGGGCAAGCCTGAGAAGGGCGAAAAAAAATCGCAAACTCAGGCTTGCGTTGTCGCCACGAAGGGCTTAAACACTTCCGCCTGCGCCGGACGGCCCCAGCCGCCGGCGCACCTTGAGGGGCCATAGCTCAGCTGGGAGAGCGCTACAATGGCATTGTAGAGGTCAGCGGTTCGATCCCGCTTGGCTCCACCAATTAGAAAGGGCCGGAGAGCATATCTCCGGCCCTTTTCCTTATGTTCAGCGCGGCTCCGTCCAGCTTTCGGAGAAGGCCAGCGCGCAGGTGCTGAACGGCCGCCCGTCGCGCTCGCGCGGCCAGGGTCGGCCCGAGGCCTCCATCCCGTTCAGGGCCAGCCGGGCGCCCAGCGCAGGCATCAGGATGGTGGACAGGCCATACTGCCGGCCCGGCACCTCGTTCGGCTGGGTATGGATCAGCAGCGGATCGCCGGTCTCGTACCAGGTCAGCGCGATCTCGCCATCGGCACTCAGCACGCGCTCGGTCCAGAAATGATGCGGATTGCCCTCCGGCTTCGCGAACTCCGCCTCCTGCACCGGGATGGACTTGTCCTTCAGCTCCGCGTTAAGCATGCCCTGCACGGTATCCTGCAGCCAGCGCGCCAGCGCGATATTGTCGGAATAGATTTCCCAGCGGTCCTCGGTCAGCTCGCTCTTCAGATAGAGCACATGCCCCGGCCCCATCGGGCTGAAATAGAGACGCCAGAAGCTGGCATCCGTGCTGTTCGGATCGCCATCCTTGTGGCTGAGGCGGATGAAGGGATTCTCACCGGTCAGGATGACGCGGTTGGGATCGGTGGCGGCCATGATTTCCTCCCTGGAGCTGCGCGTTTGGCAGGAACTTTAGCGGCTTGCGATACGCCGCGATAGAGCCCCCCCGTGACAGACCGTGTGAAGTTTTCGGGAACCGTCGCGCCACCATCGCGTTTCATTCCTGACGCCCCCGCATTCGAGGACCTATCGCGTGGGCCCCAGTTCACAGGAGGAGGGTGATATGAGCATGACCCCCATTCGGACCGAGAAGACTGAACCCACGCGCGGCACGGCGGTGCGGCGGACCCTTGCCGGCACCATGGCGGCGCTGGCGCTGGTGGCCCTGTCGGCCTGTTCCAGCATGAACAAGCAGGAACAGCGCGCGCTGTCAGGCGGCGCCATGGGTGCCGCAGCTGGCGGTGCCATCGGCCTGATGACCGGCAGCTGGGTGACCGGCGCTGTAATCGGTGGTGCCGGCGGTGCCGCGGCCGGTGCGCTGACCGATGATGACGATGTGAAGGTGGATTAACCGCCGCACAGGTTTACACTTGGTCGAAGCGTCCGCCTCCCCCCATCCCCCCTGCCTCGGCGGACAGGACTTCGACGCGAAGGGTCGGCCCCGCGCCGGCCCTTCTTGCGTGACCTCTGAATCCTAGTGATGGAGCGCTCCATGCATCCACCCGCCGACCGCAAGCTCTTCCGCCCCCTCCTCCTCTCCGGCCTGCTCGGCGCGGCGGCCCTCCTCGGCCCAGCGCTGCCGGCAGTGGCACAGACCGACCTGCCGGCCCGCCAGGATGTGTTCCTGGCAGGCTATGTCTCGGCGGTGCTGGAACGCGACTTTGCCTTGCCCGCCGAGGCGGTAAGCGTACAGGACGGCGTGGTGACGTTGCGCCGCGAGGCCATCGCCGGCAAGTCGAGCGCGGAGATCGTCCGCGCCATCGAGAAGCTGAAGGGCGTGCGCGCGGTCCGCGTCACGGAGGCTGGCCAGGCCGAGGCCCAGGCTCCGACACCGGCCATTGCCAGTGGGGCTGCACAGTCGCGCCCTGCGGCGGAAGGCACGCCGGTCTCGCCGCGCGCAACCTCGGCGGAAAAGACGGTGGCCCTGCCGCCCGGCAAGCCGCTGTTCGACGCGCTGCTGGCCGATCCGCGCTGGGCGCATTTCTCCGCCTCCTACCAGTATTACGACAATGATCAGGACGTGACGCATGCTGGGTCGACCAGCTTCGGCGAGACCTTCAGCCTGCTGCGCGGCCCGACCGGCGATGGCGGCAACTGGGAGCTGGGCTTCCAGGCCGGCGTGTTCGCGCTGTTCGACCTCGATTCCGAATCGAAGGATCTGATCAACGCGGATTACTGGGTCGGCATCCCGGTGACTTACCGCCACGACAATTTCTCCGCCATGGCGCGGCTCTATCACCAGAGCTCGCATCTGGGCGACGAATATCTGCTGCGCGAGGATGTGAACCAGAACAACCGGGTCAATCTCAGCTATGAGGCGGTGGACCTGCTGCTGTCCTACGAGTTCGACGACACTTACCGGGTCTATGGCGGCGGCGGCTTCCTGTTCCACAAGGAGCCGTCGGACCTGAAGCCCTGGTCGGCGCAGTACGGCGTGGAGATCACGCCGGACGTCACCTTCTTCGAGGGGCTGGCCCGCCCGGTCTTCGCCGCCGACCTGCATAACCGCGAGGAGAATGACTGGTCCACCGACCTGTCGCTGCGTGGCGGCATCGAATTCACCAACCCGGTGGTCGGCGGACGACGCGTCATGCTGCTGCTGGAATATTACAGCGGCCGCAACCCGAACGGGCAGTTCTACGACCGCCGGCTCGACTATGCCGGCATCGGCCTGCACATCTTCTACTGATCCTTACGCCTGCGCCGCCTTCAGCCTGCGGTCCGACCGCAGGTTCCAGGCGAAGAAGGCCAGGAACAGCCCGGTGCCGATGAAGTTCACCGTCCAGTCGTTGGGCCACAGGATGGTCACGCCGATGGCGAACAGCACGGCGCGCATCGGCCAGGAGACCGGCGCCTCCAGATAGCCCTCCATGGCGCCGATCAGCGCATAGATGCCGATCAGCGCGAAGCCGAAGATTTCCAGCGCCAGGATGGGATCGCCATTCAGGAACGGCGTATAGGCGAACAGCACCGGCACGATGTACAGCGTCTTGGCCACCTTCCAGGCAGTAAAGCCGGTGGCCATCGGCGGGCTCTTGGCGATGGCAGCGGCGGCGAAGGCGGTCAGGCAGACCGGTGGCGTCACGTTCGAATCGAGGCTCAGCCAGTAGATGATCATGTGCGCCGACAGCAGCGCCGTGGTCAGGATGGCCGGCGTCAGCGTCGATTCCTTCACCGTGCCCATCATCTCCGGCGGGATGGCGGCAACCAGCGCCTCGGCGGCATCCTTGCTCATCGGGCCGTTCAGCAGGTCGAGCTTGTCCGGCGCCACCAGCATGAAGATCGCCTTGGCGGCATCCGGCACATTGCCGGCGACGAAGGCATTCACCAGCTCGCTCTGCACGATCATGTCGGACAGCGCCGGCGCGGACAAAGTCGCCAGCACGATGTAGGAGGCCGTCACCGGCAGCCCCATGCCAAGTACCAGGCTGGCCAGCGCGATCAGCACCAGCGCGATCAGGATATTGCCGCCCGCCCAGTTGCTGATCATCAGCGAGAAGGTGTTGCCGATGCCGGTCAGCGTTACCGCATTCACCACGATGCCGATGGAGACCAGCAGCACCGCCGTCATGATCATGTTGCGCGAGCCGGTCGCCAGCGCCTCCAGGATCTCCTTCGGTCCCATGCGATGGGTCTTGGTGAACCAGGAGGCAACGATGGTGGCCAGAATGGCGTAGCCGGCGGCATAGGTCGGGGTGAAGCCGTCGATCAGCATGTAGATCAAAAGGCCGATGGGGATGAAGAAGGTCACCCCGCGCTTCATCACCTCCATAATGCGCGGCGCATCGGTGTCCGTCGTCGTCATGTTCTGCTTCTTCGCCTCGACCCGCACGAAACAGGCGACACCGAAGAAATAGAGCAGCGCCGGCAGCAGCGAGACGGCGGCGATGGTGAGATAGGAAATCTGCGTGTAGCTGGCCATCACGAAGGCGCCCGCCCCCATGATCGGCGGCATCAGCATGCCGCCCGTCGAGGCCGTCGCCTCGACGCCGGCGGCGAACTTTGCGGGAAAGCCGGCGCGCTTCATCAACGGAATGGTTATAACGCCGGTGGAGACGGTGTTGGCAACCGCCGATCCGGAGATCGTGCCCATCAGCGCCGAGCCGATGACAGCGACGAAGCCGGGCCCGCCGATCAGCTTGCCGGCGACCGCGCGCGCGAAATCGATGATGAAGTCGCCTGCACCCGAGCGCACCAGGAAGGCGCCGAACAGGATGAACATGAAGACGAAGCTGTAGGAGATGGTGGCGATGACGCCGAACATCCCGTCATCGGAATAGAAGCTGCGGAACAGCATCGTCTCGTAGCCGAGCCCGCTGAAGGACAGCACCCCGGTGAACCAGTTGCCCCACAGCGTCACATAGGTGAAGGCAAGGATGATCAGGATGGGAATGATCAGGCCGGTGGTGCGCCGGGTGAATTCGATGGCCAGCAGCACCGCAATCGCCGTGAAGACCCAGTCATACCAGAAGAAGGCGCCGTTGCGGGCGTAGAAGGTCGGCTCGCCCAACACCAGATAGGCAAACAGCGACAGTGCCGCGAGGCCAAGCAGCACATCGAGCGCCAGCACCATGCGGCGGCCAGCCCCGGATTTCGCCTGCCAGGCCGGATAGAGCAGCGCGCAGAGCAGACCGAAGCCGCCGAAATGCAGCACGGACGCCCAGAGTTCGGAAATCGTGCCGAGCGTGTTGATCCAGATATGCACAAGCGCCAGCGCGATGCCGACCCAGAAGGCCGCCTTGCCGGGCAGCGAATCGGCGGGCCGCAATTCGGGCGCGGAATGCACCTCGCCGGCATTTTCGTCGGCGGAGGGCGCCTGGCTGGACTGGGGACGGGCTTCGCTCAAGGCAGGAATCCGCTGCTGGAGGACAAGGACAGGAAATGGCCCGGCGCAGGACGATCGCTCGCCCCGCGCCGGTAACCATCAAAGGCAGTGTGACCGGATCAGTTCGCCATCAGCGACGCCGGAACGGTCAGCCCCTTTTCCTTGTAGAAGCGCGCGGCACCCGGATGCAGCGGCATCGGCAGGCCCGACATGGCCTCTTCCAGCGACATCGCCTTGGTCGCCGCGTGGATGTTGTTCAGGAACGGCAGGTTCTCATAGATCGTCTTGGTGATCTCATAGACATCCGCTTCCGGAACGCTGTCATTCACACCCAGGAAGTTCGGCTGGGCGATGGTCGTCCAGGCCTTGTCCTGGTCCGGGTAGGTGCCGGCCGGAATCGTGTACTTGTAGTAGAGGCCGGTACCGGCATCCGCCTTCTTGACCTCCTCGTCGGTGAACTGCAGCACCTTCACCTTGTCGCCCATCTGGGCGGCGATGCGGGTGATGACGGACACCGGCGGGCCGCCCGGGATGCCGGCGCCGACGATGGCACCGTTCTGCAGCGAATCGGCGGTCGGGCCATAGCCCTGGAACACCAGGTCAAGGCTCTCCGGGTCGATACCCAGATTCTTCAGGATGAAGCGGTTGGAATGCTCGGTGCCGCTGTTGCGCGCGCCGATCGAGAACTTCTTGCCCTTCAGCCCCATCAGGTCGGCCGCCGTGCCGGTCTTCACCTCGGACGCCGCCAGCACATAATGCTCGACATTCGGCCACAGCATGGTGATGGAGCGGATGTTCTTCTGCGGGCCGTCCTGCGCGATGGAACCGCTGCCTTCCTTCGCATACAGCCCGAACAGGCCCTGCAGAATGGCAAAGTCGGCCTGCTTTTCGCGCAACATCTTCACATTCTCGCCCGAGCCGGCGGAGCTGATCGCCGACAGGCCGATCTTCATCTTCGGCTCCAGCTTCACCTTCACCAGCGTGGCCAGCGCCACACCAACCGGATAGTAGGTGCCGCCCGTGGTCGCGGTGGCGAGAACGTAGGAGCGGGCATCCTGCGCCTTAGCGGGCAGGGCAGCCGTGACGGTCGCGAGTGCCGCGACCGCAGCCAGGGTCTTCAAACCGATCTTCATGAAACGTTGCCTCCTGTTGTTTATGCCGTTCCGGATGGGAACGCCCTTACAGCCTTACCGATCATCCCGGTTGCCCGGGCCGCACGGATAAAGTTGCGGGTTGTTTCGATTCCCCTTATCTAAAGCGCTCCGCCATCCTGTCAAACGGGTCCTGTTGGTTTCAGGTCGGGGCAGTATATATCGGATGGCCCAATATGCGAGCGCTCTAATGGCCAAACCCAGCCCCGAACAGCAGATGACGGTCGAACTGCTGCAATCCTTCGAGCAGGAGGCGAAGGCGATGCTGCGCCGCTGCGCCGCCACCCGTCGGCAGGTGTCGCGCTATTCCTTCACGCGCTATCGCGGCTTCTTCGAGGAGGTGAAATCCTTCCTCGTGCTGGCCGCCTTCACGCGCAGCAAACTGGTCAATTTGCAGATGTCGGCAACCGAACGCGGCCATCTGGTGGAGCATATCGACGGGCTGGAGCGCCGCGTCAGCCGGGCTGCCATGGAGGTTGCGCATGCCTTCTACGGGCTGATGCTGCGCCGCGACCTCATTTATCTCGGCGGACACGAGCGTTGCGACGAGGACCGCCAGCTTCTGGGCGAATTGCTGGAGCGCGATGCGGAGAAGTCTCCGGACCGGAAGCCCGACGCCCGCCTGGAGCGTGACGTGAAGGCGGTGGAGGCCGTGCTGGAGGAAATCGTCCGCCGCACGCCGCCAATGCGGAATTTCGAACCGCTAGACATCCCCAAGCATTAGTGGCTGGCTGCGGACACTTCCACCACCACTTGCCCGCCCCATCCATGCATGGCCGGAAATGAATACCGGCCTTGCATAAGAGTTGCCTTGTCCAGACTTGCGGAACCTTAAGGGCGTCTATTACGCTTTATAGAAGGGATGAGCCAGAAGCTGACGTGAGGATCACGAACGATGCTGGCAAACACACTCTTCGAGAGGCTAATCAAGGTCGGTGACCTGACGATCATCGACGCCAAGGGACGCACCCGCCGCTACAAGGCCACGGATGCACCGAAGGTCACCATCCGGATCACCGACCCGCATATGCACTGGAAGGTGATGCTGGCCCCGCAACTCGCGGTCGGCGAAGCCTATATGGACGGCAAGCTGGTCATTGAGGAAGGCACGCTCTACGACTTCGTCGATATCGGCGTGCAGAATCTGCGACTCGCCTATGATGACGGGGTGCTGCGCTGGCTGTCGCGCATCCGCAATTTCCTGGCCCGCTTCGCTGACTACAACCCGATCCCGCGGGCAAAGCAGCGGGTTGCGCATCACTACGACCTGGATGGAAGGCTGTTCAGCCTGTTCCTGGACAGTGACCAGCAATATTCCTGCGCCTATTTCGCCCATCCATCCGACGATCTGGAAACAGCGCAGCGCCGCAAGAAGCTGCATCTGGCGGCAAAGCTCTCGCTGCAGCCCGGCCAGAAGGTGCTGGACATCGGGTCCGGCTGGGGCGGGCTGGGGTTGACGCTGGCCGAAGCGGCGAAGGTATCGGTCACCGGCATCACCCTGTCGGAGGAACAGCACAAGGTTTCCAACCAGCGCGCCAGCGACAAGGGGCTGTCGGACCGGGTCGGCTTCCATCTGCGCGACTACCGCAACGAGACAGGAACCTACGACCGCATCGTCTCTGTCGGCATGCTGGAGCATGTCGGAAAGCACCATTACCGCGCCTTCTTCTCCAAGGTGAAGGAACTGCTGGCCGAGGACGGGGTGGCCGTCGTCCATTCCATCGGGCGCTTCGACCAGCCGGGCCCGGTGAATGCCTGGATGCGCAAATATATCTTCCCCGGCTCCTATATCCCGACGATCTCGGAGATCACCGGGCCAATCGAGGAATGCAACCTGCTGATCACCGATATCGAGGTCCTGCGGCTGCATTATGCCGAGACGCTGCTGGCCTGGCGCCGCAATTTCTACGGCAACCTCGACAAGGTGCGCGAAATCTATGACGAGCGCTTCTGCCGCATGTGGGATTTCTATCTCACCGCCTGCGAGCTGGGCTTCCGGCGCAAGGAACTGATGGTCTTCCAGATTCAGCTCGCAAAATCGATGGATGCCTTGCCGATTACGCGCGACTATATCCACGAATTCGAGGCGGCAAACGAAGCCGGCCGGCGACCGGAGCAGAGGATGCGCATCTCCTGAATCGGCAGCCCCGGCCAGAAAAATCAGGCCAGAAAAGAAGGGGCAGTCGTGCGGGAGGCCATACAGCATGAGCGGTTGCGGCAATTATACGACTACTGGGAAGGCAAGCGCGGCAACCGCCTCATGCCGGCCCGCACTGACATCGACCCGGTCGAAATTCCAGGCCTGCTGCCGAACCTGATCCTGATAGATGTGGAAAGAGGCGAGCGGAACCGCTACCGGTTCCGCCTCTACGGCACCGAGGTCTGCGCCAACCGGGGCGCGGACCTCCCCGGGCGCTAAATCCAGGAGCCCGGCCTTTCGCC
>NZ_JAKUSO010000045.1:0-29748 GCF_022449305.1 Oceanibaculum sp.
ATATCTTCTGAGGTCTTACTTCTTCTCGATCAGCTCGACCTTGTAGCCATCGGGATCCTCGATGAAGGCGATGACGCTGCCGCCATGCTTCATCGGCCCCGGCGGGCGCGGGATATTCACGCCTTCCGCCGCCAGCTTCTCGCAGGTGCCATAGATATCGGGCACGCCGATCGCCAGATGGCCGAAGCCGGAGCCGATCGTGTATGGCTCGGCCTGGTCCCAGTTATGAGACAGCTCGATCACCGTATTGGCCTTCTCATCGCCATAACCCACGAAGGCCAGGGTGAAACGGCCGCTTTCGTAATCCGTCCGCCGCAGCAGGTTCATGCCCAGCAGGCGGGTGTAGAAGTCGATGGACTTGTCGAGGTCCAGCACGCGGATCATCGTGTGCAGCATGCGGAAACCGCTGGTATCCACTGCCGGACGCTCCGCTGTCATCGTCGAGGACATGGGACTCCCTTTCTGGTTTTCGGTTGAAAGTTCAGTTCCTAGATTTAGCGCATTCGCCAGCAATTGCGAGCAGCTTGTCGGCGATCCGCTGGCTGGGCGCGGTGTCGTTGCCGCCCAGCATCTCCTTCAGCCGGACACCGGCTTCAACCTGCCGCGCCCGCGCCGCCGGATTGCTGAGCAGCGTTTCCAGCGCCGCCTCCAGGCGGTCGGCTGTGCAGTCGGCCTGGATCAGCTCCGGCACGACCTCCACCTCCAGCAGGATGTTCGGCAGGGTGTAGCGCGTCAGACTGACCAGTTGGCGCGCGATCCGGTAGCTGATCGGGTTCACCTTGTAGGCGGCCACGGTCGGTACGCCGGCCAACACCAGCTCCAGCACCGCCGTGCCGGCGGCGGACAGCGCCAGATCAGCGGCGGCGAACAGATTGGCCTTCTCATTGGCGCCATCACAGAGCGTTACCGGAACCGGCCAGTTGGCCACAGCCTCCGATATCCGGTCGCGCAGCGAATCGACCGCCGGCAGCGCCACCCGCAGGCCGGGATGCCGCTGCGCCAGCCGGGCCACGGCCTCGGCGAAGGGCGGCAGCAGCCTGTCGATCTCACCACGGCGGCTGCCGGGCAGCACGGCCAGCAGCGTTGCATCGGCCGGAATGTCGTGCCGGGTGCGGAAGGCAGCACCATCGCCGGCCGGATTCTCGACAATGGGATGGCCGACATAGCTGGTCTCCAGCCCATGCCGGGTGAAATAGGGCGGCTCGAACGGCAGGATCACCAGCAGATGGTCGAGGAATTTCGCGATCTTCTCCGCCCGCTTCGGTTTCCAGGCCCAGACGGTGGGAGCCACCAGATGCACCAGCGGAATGCCCTGCCCGTGCAGCTTCTTCGCCACGCGGAAGCAGAAGCCGGGCGCATCGATGGTCAGCACAGCATCGGGCCGTGCTGCCTCGATGGCCTTCACGGTCTCGTCGATCGTGCGCAGCACGCGGGGAATATGCGGGATGACCTCCAGCAGGCCCATGATCGCCAGTTCCCGCATCGGAAACAGGCTCTGCAGCCCCTGTGCGGCCATCTCCGGGCCGCCGATACCGGCGATGCGGACATGGCCGCCCGTGGCCTGTTTCAGGCCCGCCATCACCTTCGCCCCTAGAGCGTCGCCGGAATGCTCCCCGGCGATGATGAAGATCAGCGGCGCAGGCGCCTCGCTCATGCTGCGTCTCCGCTGATCCCCTTCACGAACAGGCCCAGCCGGTCGGCACTCTCAATCACCGCCGCGCGGTCCACGATCCAGGCACCACCGGCATCCACGGCGATACCGGCGAGACCGGCCCTTGCCGCCGCCTCCACCGTGGCCACGCCGATGGTCGGCAGATCGACGCGCTCATTCTGGCCGGGCTTGCGCAGCTTCACCAGCACGCCGCCGCCGCCATCACGACGCAGCGGTCCGACCCGAGCCAGCAGTGCATCGGTGCCCTCAATGGCCTCGATGCCGAGGCATAGCCCCTGCTGCACCACCACACCCTGCCCGACATCGAGCGGTCCCAGCGCGCGCAAAATGGCCACGCCGCGCGCGATATCGGCCTCCGCCGCCGCATCGGCGCGGTGCCGGCCCAGGTAGCCGGCGCCGGCGAGCAGGCCGTCCAGCAGCCTGTCCGCGCGTTCCACGGTAAACCCCTCGCCTTCCAGAACCTTCACTACGGCCGAGAGCAGCGCATCGTCGCCGGCCAGGAACATCTTCGGCCCCATCTTGGCGATCAGCCGGGTCGCCGTCCAATCCGGCCTCAATTCGGCGAGCGAGGGCCGACGTACCGAGCCGGCGAAGACCAGCCGGCGCACGCCTTCGCGGCGTAGCGCGTCAAGAGCCGTGCCGACAGCACCCAGCCGGACGACGAGATGTGGCGTTCCGTCCAGCGTCTCCGGCTGTACCTGGCCTTCGAGGCCGATGATGAAGTACGGGTGACTACGGTCACGCAGCGTGGCGACAAGCTGGCCGGGAACGGTTCCGCCGCCGGCCACGATGCCGATCTTGTCCGTTACCGGAGCGGCCTCATGCGTCGTCGCCGGACCGGGCATTGCCCTTCCCTTCCGCCTGCGGGCGGCAGAAGCCACGGGAGGAATCCTGTTGCACGAACTCGACCAGCTCCCGCACCGCGGGATCGTCGGTATGTCGTGCCGCGACCTGCGCGATATGCTCGGCCCAGGTGCCGCCCTCGGAGAACAGCAGCGCATAGGCATCGCGCAGCGCCTTGATGGTGTCCCGGCCAAAGCCGCGGCGCTTCAGCCCGACGAGGTTGAGGCCGGAAATCCAGGCCCGGTTGCCCATCACCATGGCATAGGGCACCACATCATGCTCGACACCGGTCATGCCGCCGACCATCACATGCCGGCCGATGCGGCAGAACTGATGCACCGCCGACAGCCCTCCCAGGATGGCGTGGTCCTCGACGGTCACATGCCCGCCCAGCGTGGCGTTGTTGGCCAGGATGACCCGGTTGCCGATCCGGCAATCATGGCCGACATGGCTGCCGACCATGAACAGGCAGCCATCGCCGATCTGGGTCAGCATGCCGCCGCCCTCGGTGCCGGGATTCATGGTGACATGCTCGCGGATCGTGTTGTCCGCACCAATCACCAGCTCCGACGGCTCGCCCTTGTATTTCAGATCCTGCGGCGCGCTGCCGATGGAGGCGAAGGGAAAGATGCGCGTGCGCGCGCCGATCCGCGTCCGGCCCGACACCGCGACATGGGAATGCAGTTCCACGCCGTCATCCAGCCGGACATGTGGCCCGACGACGCTGTAGGGGCCGACGGAAACCCCAGCCCCCAGCTCTGCCTTGGGATCGACGATGGCGGTCGGGTGAATCGCGGGTGCGCTGGCGCCGGTCATCAATCGTCCATGATCATCGCGGTATAGGTTGCCTCGGCCACGGCGGCGCCATCGACCTTGGCGACGGCCGAGAATTTCCACACCGGGCCGCGGCTCTGTTCCTTGGTGACATGAATATGCAGCGTGTCGCCCGGCGTCACCGGCCGGCGGAACCGCGCCTTGTCCACTGACATGAAGTACACGAGCTTGCTTTCGGCCTCGGCACCCAGGGTGGCGACCACCAAAACGGCGGCGGTCTGGGCCATGGCCTCTACGATCATCACGCCCGGCATCACCGGACGGCGCGGGAAATGCCCGACGAAGAAGGGTTCGTTGATGGAGACATTCTTCACGCCGGTCGCTGATTCGTTCGGCACCACGTCGATCACCCGATCCACCAGCAACATCGGATACCGATGGGGAATCATCTCCATGATCCGCTCGACGCGAATCTCCTTCATCTCCTCCGCCACCCCTTTTGTGCCCGCGATATCATTCATTCGCCGTTGTCCTTGTTAACCTGCCTTTTCTTAAGCATCAGCCGCTGCATGCCGACCAGGCGCCGCCACTCGCGGATTGGCATGGCCGGCGTGCCACCGACGATGGCGCCGGACTCCACATCGTTGGTGATGCCCGTCTGCCCCGCTGCGACCACGCCGTCGCCGACCTTCGCATGGTTGGCGACGCCGACCTGGCCCGCGAAGGTCACGTAATTGCCAAGCCGCGCGCTGCCGGCAATCCCGTTCTGGGCGGCGATGATACAGCCTTCGCCGATCTGGACGTTATGCGCGATCATCACGAGATTATCAATCACGGTACCGCGCCCGATGACGGTGTCCGGCCCGCTGCCGCGATCGACCGTCGCGTTCGCGCCGATCTCCACATCGTCGCCAATGAGGACACGCCCCAGATGCGGCACCTTCACGCGGCCGCTGGGGTCAAGGTCATAGCCGAAACCGGTATTGCCGATCACCGCGCCGGCGGCGATCAGCACCCGGTCGCCGATCAGGCAGTAGCTGAGCGTGACATTCGCCCCGATGATGCAGTTCTCGCCCAGGGAGACGCCGCGCTCGATCACGCTGTTGGCACCGATGCGGGTGCCGGCGGCAATCGTCACGCCGGGGCCGATCACGACATGCGCCTCGATGCGGCAGCCCGGGCCGATCTCCGCGCTGGGGTCGATGACGGCACTCGGGTGGATGCCGGAATCGGCTGCCAGTTCCGGGTGGAAGGCCGCAGCGATTCGCGCGAAGCCGCGCCTTGGCTTGGCGCAGAGCAGGATCGCCATGCCGGATGGTGCCTTGTCGGCAAGCGCGGGCTCCACGAGGCAGGCGCCTGCCTTGGAGGCCTGGAAGGCCGGAACATATTTCCGGTTGCCCAGGAAGCTGATATGGGCCGCCCCTGCGGCCTCCAGCGTCGCGATATCCTCGATCAGCCGCGCGGGATCGGTGCCCGGGGCCAGCGTCGCCTCGGCAATCTCTGCCAGTTCCGCCAGACTCTTGGGCGGTGCGGTATGGAAGAAGCGCGGATCGGCCATGCCTTCCGTCCCCTTACTGCTGCTGGATCGCGGGCAGCTTCACGGTGACGGAGGTCAGGCGCTGGTTCAGCCGGTTCAGCGCTTCCTCGGAAATGTCGATGGATTTTTCGGCCAGCACGATGGCCGACTTCGACAGCACAGCGGTCGCCTGCCGTTCCTTCGCGATGTCAGCAACGATCTCAACAAGGGCAATGCGCACCTGCTCCATCGCCTGGGCGTAACCCTCATCAAGCTGGCGCTTTCGGGCCTGCACGGCGCGCTGGATTTCCGCCACGCGCTGCTCGAACTGCTGGCGGCGCTGCTGGAAGGCGTCCGGGGCCAGCACGGAACGCTGCTGCACCAGTTCCTGCTCCAGGGCACGCAATTCACGCTCCTGCTTGGAGATTTCCTCCTGATAGCGGGAACGCTGCGCCTCGATCTGGTCACGCACCGTGCGCGCCGCTTCCGAGGCCCGCAGCACCCCCTGCACATCGATGAAGGCGATGCGGGACTGCGGCAGCGGGTCCGCCGCATGAACCTGCGGCGGCAGCATGACCAGGGCACCAACCCCCAGGATCAGAACGCAGGCGATCCGACGGAAGGCAATAAAACTAAGCATGATTAGAACCGTGTCCCGAAGCTGAAGCGGAAGATTTCGGTCTCGTCGAACTCTTCCTTGACCACCGGTGCCGCGAAGTCGAGCCGCAACGGCCCCATGGGCGATTCCCAAAGGAAGCTGACGCCGACGCTGGCGCGGATCGAATTCACGTCGGCGATGTTCGGTCCGGATGCCGCGACATCCCAGGCGGAGCCGAAATCGCTGAACACACCGCCGCGCACACCCATCTCGCGGGGCAGACCCAGCGGGAACAGCAGTTCGACGCTGCCGGCGTAGTAATTCTCGGCACCCAGCGAATCACCCGTCGAGCGATCACGCGGACCGACGCCACCATACTCGAAACCGCGCAATTTGGCACCGCCCAGGAAGAAACGGTCGGCAATCAGGACTTCCTCATCGCCATAGGGCGTGACATTGCCGATTTCCGCATTGGTGGACAGGACCCAGGTTTCGCCCACCGGGAAGTAGTAGCCGCCCTGCAGGACGGTGCGGACATAGCGCGTATCGCCGCCCAGCGTCGCCACATCATTGTTCAGCGTGACGATATAGCCGTCGCGCGGATCGATCTTACTGTCGCGCTTATCGTAGGCGAGGCTGTTGCCGATGATCGAGCTGCTGGACTGCCCTTCCTGCGCCCGGATGAAGAACGAGGCCGTGTCAGGCACGTTGCGGATTTCAGTCTCGCTGTAGGTGTAGCGCACCGTGTGCCGCAGATCTTCCATCAGGCTGTAGGTAGCCCGCAGCGAGCCGCCGGTCCGGGCCAGATCGTAGGAAGCCTCGTCCTGATAGTCGGTGGTGACGCGGAACAGGTCGAAGCCCGCCGCCACGTCGCGATCCAGGAAATAGGGCTCGGTGAAGCGCAGGTCGATTTCCTGCCGGCGTGCCGACAGGGTGAAGCCCAGGCTCAGATCCTGACCACGGCCAAGCAGGTTGCGTTCGCGGATACGGATATCGCCCAGCAGCGCATCGCGCGTGGAGACGCCGAACCCGACGCTGAGTTCGCCGGTGGCGCGCTCCTCCACCGCGATCTCGATCTTCGACTTGTCGGGCGATGTTCCTTCCATCGTCTCCAGCGTCACATTGCTGAAGAAGTTCAGGTCGCGCAGACGCTGCTGCGAGCGCCGGATGCGCTGGGTGTTGAAGGCGTCGCCCTCGACCAGCCGCATCTCGCGCCGGATCACCTTGTCCAGCGTCCGGATGTTGCCCTTGATGTTGATCTCTTCGACGAAGACGCGCGGCCCCTCGCGGACGACCAGGGTCAGATCGACCTTGCGATCCTCGGCATGACGGTTGAGGCGCGGCTGGATATCGACGAAGGCATAGCCCAGATTGCCGAGCCGTTCGGTGATCGCATCGATATTGCGCTCGACTTTGCTGGCGTCGTACCAGTCGCCTTCCTTTACCGTCAGCTGGGAGTCCAGCACGCTGGAATCCAGGCCCTTCAGCTGCGCGTCGATCCCAACCTTGCCAAAGCGGTAACGTTCGCCCTCCTCCACGGTGAAGGTGACGAAAAATCCCTGCTTGTCCGGCGTCAGCTCGGCGATGCCGGAGAGTACTCGGAAATCCGCATAGCCGTTGCGCAGGTAATAGCGGCGCAGCAATTCACGGTCGAACGTCAGCCGGTCGGGATCATAGGTATCGTCGCCGGTAAAGAAGCGGTACCAGGCCGATTCCTTGGTCGAAATGACATCCTGCAGGGCCCGGTCGCTGAACCGCTTGTTGCCGATGAAGGAGATGCGGCGTACTTCGGTGCGCTCGCCCTCATTGATCTCGAAAACGAGATCGACACGGTTCTGGTCGAGCTGGATCACCTTCGGCTCGACCGTCGCAGCGAAACGGCCGCTGCGCCGATAGACGTCAAGGATGCGCTGCACGTCGTTCTGCACCTTGGTGCGCGTATAGACGACGCGGGGGCGCAGCTGCACCTCCCTGGTCAGCGCATCGTCCTCGATCCGCTTGTTACCCTCGAAGGCAATGCGGTTGATGATCGGGTTCTCGACGATCCGGACGATAAGCTCATTGCCCTCGCGCCGCAGCGTGACATCCGCGAACAGGCCGGTGGCGAAAAGCGTCTTCAACGACTGGTCAAGCGCGATGGCGTTGAACGGATCGCCGGGCTTGATGCTGAGATAGGAGATAACCGTACTCGGATCGATGCGCTGGCTGCCCTCGACCCGGATATTGGCGATGTTACCGACGCTCTGCGCCTTCACCGCGGGCGCGGCGAGCGCTCCGAAGAGAAGGATGCAGGCGACCAAGACAGCGTTGAATGAGCCTTTCGACACCGACAAACCCCGATCCTTCACGAGCAACCGACCTAGCTGAACAGCGAGCCAATGAAATCGACGACCCGAAGCTGGACCAGATCATTCCATGTGGCGAACACCATCAAGGCGATCACGAGGGTGAGGCCGACCATCGACGCATACTCCTGTACGCGCTGACCGAGCGGTTTCCCTCGCACCGCCTCAGCGGCGTAGAATAATAGATGCCCGCCGTCAAGGACCGGAATAGGAAAAAGGTTTATAAGACCAAGGTTTATCGACAGGATCGCCATGAACCAGACCAGCGGGACGATGCCGCCCTGGGCCACTTCACCGGACATCTGGCCGATCCGCAGCGGCCCGCCCAGCTCATCCGCCGAGCGCGATCCGACGATGATCTGCCCGACCGCCTTCAGGGTGGCGCCGGTCAGGAACAATGTTTCCTTCACCGCCTCCCAGGACGCGACCAGCGGGTTGTGCCGCACGGTCTGCATCTGGTTGCTCTGAATGCCGATCCGGCCGATCTGCCGCTCGTTGCCGAACCGGTCGGTCAGGGTGTGCGGCTCCGGCACCACCGACAGGCTCAGCGGCTGGCCGTCACGCTCCACCGTCAGCGCGAGGGTCTGGCCGGGCCGGTCCTGCACATAGCGCTGCAGCTCCTCGAACCGGCTGATATCGGTGCCCTCGATGGCGCTGATCCGGTCGCCGGTGCGCAGACCGGCGCGTTCGGCGGCACTGCCGGCGACGATCTGATCAACCACGGCCGGCGTATAGGGTTGACCCACGATGCTGTAGAGACCTGCCAGCAGCAGGATGGCAAACAGGAAGTTCACGCCCGGACCGGCGGCGACGATGGCAGCGCGCTGGCCGAGGCGCTTGTGATGGAAGGAGACGGCGCGCTCCTCCGGTGTCATGTGCGCCACCGAGGCGTCCGGCGAGCTGGCCGGGTCCGCATCGCCATACATCTTCACATAACCGCCCAGCGGCACGGCGCTGATCTTCCAGCGTGTCCCGCTCTTGGCCGTCCAGCCATAGATTTCCGGCCCGAAACCGATCGAGAACACCTCGACCCGCACATCGTTCCATCGCGCGACCAGGAAGTGCCCCATCTCATGCACGAAGACGAGCACCGACAGCACGAGGACGAAGGGCAGGACGTAGTCGACGAAGCCGGAAATCAAATCCATGAAACTACCTAGCAGGCTGCGGAACGCATATTATCGAATGTTATGATCGCCCTTGATCGGGGAGCGATCATTCTACCTGGCCACGCAGCGCACGACGAGATTGCTGGCACGTTCCCGGCTACGCCGGTCCAGTTCCAGTACCTCGGCCAGGCTGGTCATTCGCCCGCCGTCAATGTCCGAAAGCGTCTCTTCCACGATGTCTGCAATATCGAGGAACCCGATACGGCGGTCGAGAAAATGCTGGACGGCAACCTCATTGGCGGCATTCAGGATAGTAGGGGCGCCTCCCCCGCTTTGCAAGGCAGCGCGAGCCAGTCGCAACGCAGGGAAGCGCTGCGGATCGGGCTGTTCGAAGGTCAGGCGCGACAGCGCCGCAAGATCGAGCCGGGCAGCCGGTGTGGCGATCCGCCGCGGCCAGCCCAGCGCGTAGGCAATTGGCGTGCGCATGTCCGGCGTACCCAGCTGCGCCAGTACCGAACCATCAATGTAGCTGACCATTGAGTGGATGACCGACTGCGGGTGCACCAGCACATCGATCCGGCTTTCGGGCAGCGCGAACAGGTAATGCGCCTCGATCAGCTCCAGCCCCTTGTTCATCATGGTGGCGGAATCGATCGATATCTTGGCGCCCATGTCCCAGTTCGGATGCGCCAACGCCTCGGTGGGCGTCATTTTCCGCATCTGGTCAAGACCGGCTTCGCGGAAGGGTCCGCCCGACGCCGTCAGCGTGATCCGTTCGATCCCGTCGCGGCGGTCGAAGTCGAAGACCTGGTAGATGGCGCTATGCTCGGAATCGACCGGCAGCAGGGTCGCGCCGCTGCGCTGAGTCTCGGCCATCACCAGATCGCCGGCACAGACCAGACATTCCTTGTTGGCAATCGCCACGATGGCGCCGCGCCGGATCGCCGCCAGCGTCGGCGACAGGCCGGCAGCGCCGACAATGGCCGCCATGACCCAGTCGGCCGGCCGCTCCGCCGCCTCTATGACCGCCTGCGGGCCAACGGCGAACTGAATACCGGTTCCGGCCAGCCCGGCCTCCAGTTCGTCCTTTCCGGCGGGATCGGCAAGCGCGACGAAAGCAGGCCGCAGGGCCAGTGTCTGCTTCAGAAGAAGTGCCACATTGCTGCCGGCGGTCAACGCCTCGACAGTGAAGGATTCCTGATCCCGCAGCAGCAGATCGACGGTGCTGCAGCCGACAGATCCGGTGCTGCCCAGCACGGTGACGCGGCGCGGGACCGTGGAAATTTGCGCTTCGTTCATCGCCATTGCAGCACGTTCATCCCCGTCAGCGAAATCAGGAGGGCCAGGGCCGGAAGGGTGAGCAGAAACCCGTCCAGCCGGTCGAACAGCCCGCCATGTCCCGGAATGAGTGTCCCGGAATCCTTTACATCGAAATGACGCTTAACCGCCGATTCGGCAAGGTCTCCAGCCTGTGCCACCACCGCCAGCACTGCCGACAGCGCCGCCACGGCGGCCACAGGCGCCCTGCCCTCACCCAGGAATGCCAGGATTGCGGCCAGCGCGCCGATGCCCGCCGCCGCTGTCATGCCGCCCAGCAGGCCGGCCCAGGTCTTCTTGGGGCTGACGGAGGGCAGCAGCTTCGGCCCACCGATCAGCCGGCCGGAAAAATAGGCGCCGATATCGGTGGCGATCACCAGCGCGACCAGCCACAGCACTGTTTCCGCCCCCTGCGGCTCCTGCGCGCGCAGCCACACCAGGCAGAGCAGCGGCAACCCGAGCACCGGCAGGCCAGCGGCATACCACAGGCCGGATCGTTTGCTGCCGTCACGGTCGAGCGCACCGACCAGGGCAAACAGCGCGCCCGTCAGCAGGAGCAGATGAAGCAGGGCAATCGGCCAGCCCCCAATCAGTAGGGCAATGACCGGCTGCGGCGCGGCAAGGGCCAGCGCGCGCACCAGCCAGGGATAGCCGCGATAGCCGACCAGCCGCGCCCATTCCACGCCCATCAGGACGGAAACCAGAAGAACCAGGGCCAGCAGCGCGTAGCCGCCGAGCCAGACCGCCGCCAGGGCCGGCGGGGCGATCACAGCGGCGGAAAGCGCACGCCGGGGCAGTTCCGAAAAGGAAGAGAATATGCTGCCGGCCACCGGCTCAGCCGACCGCTGTGCCAAAGCGCCGCTCCCGGCGATGGAACTCGCGGATCGCCTCTTCCAGATGCTCACGGCCGAAATCCGGCCAGAGGACATCGAGGAAAACCAGCTCGCTATAGGCGGTCTGCCAGAGCAGGAAATTGCTGATGCGCTTCTCGCCGCTGGTCCGGACCATCAGGTCCGGATCGGGAATACCGGAGGTTTCCAGCGCATCGGCGACCATCCCCTCGTCGATTTCGGCCGGATCGATCTCGCCTGCCGCGGCCTTCGCCGCAAGCGCCCGGGCAGCCTGGGCAATCTCCTGCCGGCCGCCATAGCTGAGTGCAATCGTCAGCACCAGCCCGCCATTGCCGGCGGTCAGCCGTTCCGCATTCTCGATCAGCGCCACAATGTCCGGCGCCAGCCGTGAGCGGTCACCAATCATGCGGAAACGGACATTGTTGCCATGCAGTTCGGCAATCTCGCGACGCAGGTAGAAGCGCAGCAGCCCCATCAGATCGTCGATCTCGCCCGCCGGCCGCCGCCAGTTCTCGCTGGAGAAGCCGAACAGCGTCAAATAGCCGATCCCCAGCTCGCCGGCCGCACGCACGCTGCGGCGGACCGCCTCCGCCCCCTGCTTGTGGCCCAGGCTGCGCGGCTGGCCACGCGCCATCGCCCAGCGTCCGTTGCCATCCATGATGATGGCGACGTGCACCGGCGGTTCACGATCCTGGGTGTCTTCGAGGACGGCCATAATGCGCCAGAACTTAAACCTGCATGATTTCTTTGTCTTTTACCGCCAGCGCCTGATCGACCTCGGCGATGGCGTCGTCGGTCATCTTCTGGATATCTTTCTCGTAGCGGCGATGTTCGTCCTGGCTGATCTCGCTGTCCTTCTCCAGCCGCTTCAGCAGGTCCATGCCATCGCGCCGCACATTGCGGATCGACACGCGGGCCTGCTCGGCATATTTCGCCGCGACCTTGGTCAGCTCCTGCCGCCGTTCCTCGCTGAGGTCCGGGATCGGCAGGCGGATCACATTGCCTTCGGTCTGCGGATTGAGGCCAAGCCCCGCCTCGCGGATCGCCTTCTCCACCGCCTTGACCATGCTGTTGTCCCAGACCTGGACCGTCAGCATGCGCGGCTCCGGCACGCTGACCGACGCCACCTGGTTCAGCGCCATCTGCGAGCCATAGGCATCCACGGTCACCGGCTCGACCAGGCTGACCGAGGCGCGGCCGGTGCGCAGACCGCCGAATTCCTGCCGCAAAACCTCGACAGCACCCTTCATCCGGCGCTGGATGTCCTTCAGATCAGGCTGTGCCACGTTAATCCTCCCACTTTATCGAAACCTGGATCGCCTTCCGGGCACACCGCTCAGTCGGTGATCTTCGTGTAGCGCCCGCGACCGCACAAGACGTCTCTGAACGCCCCGTGCTTGTGAATGGAAAACACCAATATCGGGATTTTGTTCTCACGTGCCAGCGAGATTGCCGAGGCATCCATGACCTTCAGGTCCTTGGACAGCACGTCGAGATAGCTCAGCGTGTCGAAACGCTGCGCATCCTTGTTCTTCAGCGGATCGGAATCATAGACCCCGTCCACCTGCGTTGCCTTCAGCAGCGCATCGCAGCCCATTTCCGTGGCGCGCAGCGCGGCTGCCGTATCGGTGGTGAAGAACGGGTTGCCGGTGCCGGCGGCGAAGATCACCACGCGGCCCTTTTCCATGTGCCGGATGGCGCGGCGGCGGATATAGGGCTCGCACACTGCATGGATATGCAGGGCGGACTGGACACGGGTGCTGACGCCGCAGCGCTCCAGCGCGTTCTGCATGGCAAGGCAGTTAATGACCGTCGCCAGCATGCCCATATAGTCGGCGGTCGCGCGCTCCATGCCGGTGGTGGCGCCGGAGACACCGCGGAAGATATTACCGCCGCCGATGACCACGCAGACTTCGACACCCTGTTCGCAGACCGACCGGACTTCCGAGGCGACACGGCTGACCATGTCGGGATCGAGGCCATATTCCCGGTCGCCCATCAGGGCTTCGCCGGAAATCTTCAGCAGCACCCGCCGATAGAGCGGTTTGTCCTCGTCCGTGTTCTGGCTGGGCATCTCTGGCCTTTCCTCAAGCTGGATACGAAGCCGGCAGGCGGTCGAAACTATCGACCTTCCTGCCGTGCGTTACAAGTGCAAGCGCATCCTCCGTGACAGGAGGATGCGCCCACCGTTTCTATCAGCCCGCCTTGGCCGCAGCAGCCACTTCCGCCGCGAAGTCACCCTCTTCCTTCTCGATGCCTTCGCCCAGCGCGAAGCGCAGGAAGCCGGTCACCTTCACCGGCGCGCCGATCTCCTTGGCGGTGTCTTCGACGACCTTGGACACCTTGGTCTTGCCGTCCATCACGAAGATCTGCTCCAGGAAGCAGACTTCCTCGTAGAACTTGCGGATGCGGCCCTCGACCATCTTCTGGATGATGTCGTCCGGGCGGCCGCTGGCCTTCGCCTGATCGATCAGCACGTTGCGCTCGCGCTCCAGCAGGGCCGGGTCGAGATCGTCGATGCCGAGCGAGGCCGGGTTGGTGGCCGCGACATGCATGGCGAGCTGCTTGCCGAGCGCCTGCAGCTTCTCCGCATCGCCGGCGGACTCCATCGCCACCAGCACGGCGATCTTGCCGAGGTTCGGCGCCACCTGATTGTGGATGTAGCTGGCGACAACGCCCTGCGGCACGGCCAGCGTCGCGGTGCGGCGCAGATTCATGTTCTCGCCGATGGTCGCGATCTGGTGCGCCAGCTCTTCCTCGACGGTGCGGCCAGTGCCCGGATAGGCAGTGGCCTTCAGCGCGTCGAGGTCGCCATTGGCGGCCAGCGACAGCTCGGCGACCTTCGCGACGAAACCCTGGAAGGTCTCGTTACGGGCGACGAAGTCGGTCTCGGAATTCACCTCGACGATGGCAGCCTTGGCGCCATCGGCGGCAGCGCCGACCAGGCCTTCGGCGGCAACACGGCCGGCCTTCTTCGCGGCGGCGGCAAGACCCTTCTTGCGCAGCCAGTCAACGGCGGCTTCCAGATCGCCGGCGGTCTCGGTAAGCGCCTTCTTGCAATCCATCATGCCGGCGCCGGTCTTCTCACGAAGCTCCTTGACGAGGGCGGCGGTAATCTCGGCCATGATCTCTTCCTTCCTCTTGAGTTCCCTGCCGACGCGCAGCGGACGCGCGCGTGGCGTCAAAATCCGATGGTCGTAAAAGGAGCGGCGGCACAAGGCCGCCGATCCGTATCCCCTGTCGAAACCGGCTTAGGCAGAAGCCTGAGCGGTCTCCTCGGCAGCGGCCTCGGCGGCCGGCAGCGCCTCGGCGGGCGCCTCCTCGGAAGCGCCGATATCGGCACCGCTGGCGATCATCTCGGCCTGCAGTCCGTCCAGCACGGAGCTGGAAACCAGCTCGCAATACAGCTCGATGGCGCGCATCGCGTCGTCATTGCCCGGGATCGGGAAGGCAATGCCGTCGGGATCGCAGTTGCTGTCCAGGATGGCGATGACCGGGATGCCCAACTTGTTGGCTTCCTGAATGGCGATCGATTCCTTGTTGGTGTCGATCACGAACAGCACGTCCGGCAGACCGCCCATCTCGCGGATGCCGCCCAGGGCGCGATCCAGCTTCTCCCGCTCGCGGGTGAGGTTCAGCAGCTCCTTCTTGGTCAGGCCGTGCGTGTCACCGGCCAGCTGCTCGTCCAGGTCGCGCAGGCGCTTGATCGAGTGCGAGATGGTCTTCCAGTTGGTCAGCATGCCGCCGAGCCAGCGATGGTTGACGTAGTACTGGCCGGACTTCGCAGCCGCCTCGGCGATCTTCTCGGCCGCCTGGCGCTTGGTGCCGACGAACAGCACGCGGCCGCCCTGAGCGGTCACGTCGCGGATCGCCTGCAGGGCGCGGTGCAGCATCGGCACCGTCTGCTCCAGGTCGATGATGTGCACGCCATTGCGCACGCCGAAGATGAACGGCGCCATCTTCGGGTTCCAGCGGCGGGTGTGATGGCCGAAATGCACGCCGGCCTCAAGCAGCTGGCGCATGGAGAAAGTGGGCAGAGTCATAGCGTTAGGTATCCTGTCATTTTCCGGTTAATCCTCCGCGGGCGAACGCCAGAAGCATGAGGGTGACCCCATCTCCTGACACCGGAGCGACCGTGACCTATCGGCCTCGGCCGCGAACCCGCGTGCGAGATTGGCCGGTGCTATAGACCTGTAAGGCTTGTTTTGCAAGTGAAAGGAGGATGACCGTGCCTAAATATCGCGCACATCGACGCTGCCGGGAATGGATTTGATGGCGGCGCGCATGCCGGCATTGATCTGGTAACTGCCGGGCAGCACCAGCTCCACCTCCTGCTCCTCGATGTCCAGCACGAAGCGCACCCGCCCCCTGCCCTGTCCCTGGGTCTGGAACAGGGTCTTCAGATGCGGCAGCGGCGCCTCATCCCGCAGGAACACCTTCAGCCCGGTCACCGCGTTCGCCACGGCGCGGTCCAGTGGCTCGACGGCGTTGGCGAGCAGCCGGTAGCTCTCCCCTTCCGCCCTGGCATCGGCGGTGACCAGCAGCGGCTGGCCGCTTTCGATCAGCTCCCGGCTGGTGGCCAGTATTTCCGAGAACAAAGTGACCTCGAACACGCCGCTGCGGTCGGTCAGCGTCACGAAGGCGAAGCGGTTGCCGGATTTCGACATGCGCTCCTGCTTGCTGACCAGATTGCCGGCCAGCCTCACCCGCTTGGAGCCGCCGCTGGCCGACAGCAATGGCAGCAGGTTCGCGGACTCGATGACCTCGATGCGCTGCAGCGACGTGCCATAGGCATCCAGCGGATGCGCGGACAGGTAGAAGCCCAGCGCATCGAACTCGTATTGCAGCTTCTCCAGGATCGGCCAGTCCGGCCGCTCGCGCAGCGGAATGGTCGGAGTCTCGGTCGCGGCGCCGGCAAACAGGCTGACCTGGTCGCTGACGCGGTCCTGCGCCGCGGCACTGGCATGGCGCAGCAGCACCTCCAGCCCCTCATAGAGTTTCGCGCGATTACGCTCCAGCCCGTCGAAGGCACCGGAGGCCACCAGATTTTCCAGCTGCCGCTTGTTCAGGCTGCGCGGATCGGCGCGCTGCGCGAAATCGCCCAGGCTCTTGAACGGGCCGGCCTTGCGGCGTTCCTCGATCAGCAGCCCCATGGCCTGCGCGCCGACATTCTTCACCGCCGCCAGGGCGTAACGGATGGCGCCCTTGTCCTCCGGCTTAGCGCGCTCGACAGAGAACACCACCTCCGAGCGGTTGATGTCCGGCGGCAACAGGGCGATATCGAGGCGCTGCAGTTCCTGGCGAAACACGTTCAGCTTGTCGGTATTGCCCATATCGAAGGTCATCGACGCGGCCAGGAACTCGACCGGGTAATTCGCCTTCAGATAGGCGGTCTGATAGGCCACCAGCGCATAGGCCGCCGCGTGGCTCTTGTTGAAGCCATAGCCGGCGAACTTCGCCACCTGATCGAAGATGTCGGAGGCCTTGTTGGCCGGCACGCCGCGCTCCACTGCGCCATCGACGAACAGCTTGCGCTGGGCGTCCATCTCCTCCTTGATCTTCTTGCCCATCGCGCGGCGCAGCAGGTCGGCGGCGCCAAGGCTGTAGCCCGACAGCACCTGGGCGATCTGCATCACCTGTTCCTGGTAGATCATGATCCCGTAGGTCTCGGTCAGGATCGGTTCCAGGCTGGGATAGAGATAGTCCGGCGCCTCAGTGCCGTGCTTGCGATTGATGTAGCTGGGGATGTTGTCCATCGGGCCGGGGCGGTACAGCGCCACCACGGCGATGATGTCCTCGAACCGGTCGGGCTGCAGCTTGCGCAGCACATCGCGCATGCCCGAACTTTCAAGCTGGAACACGCCGGTCGCATCACCGCGGCTCAGCATTCTGAAGGTCTTCTCATCCTCCAGCGGGATCGTCGTCAGGTCGATCTCGATGCCGCGCTGCCGGATCAGCCGTTCCGCCATCGCCAGGACGGAGAGCGTCTTCAGCCCCAGGAAGTCGAACTTCACCAGCCCGGCCGATTCGACATATTTCATATTGAACTGCGTGACCGGCATGTCGGAGCGCGGGTCACGGTACAGCGGCACCAGCTCGTCCAGCGGCCGGTCGCCGATCACCACGCCGGCGGCATGGGTGGAGGCGTGGCGATACCGCCCATACACCTTCACCCCCAAAGAGATCAGCAGGCCGACCGTGGGGGCCACATCGCGCAGGCGCTGCAGCGCCGGCGAGCCCGCGCTGGGCACCGGCAGCGGGCCCGGGTTGGCCGGATTGTTCGGCACCAGCTTGGTGATGCGGTCCACCTGGCCATAGGGCAGCTGCAGCACGCGCCCGACATCGCGCAGCACGGCACGGGCCTGCAGCTTACCGAAGGTGATGATCTGCGCGACCTTGTCGTAGCCGTACTTGTCCTGAACGTAGCGGATGACCTCATCGCGCCGTTCCTGACAGAAATCGATATCGAAGTCCGGCATGGAAACGCGTTCGGGGTTCAGGAACCGCTCGAACAGCAGGTTCCAGCGCAACGGGTCGAGGTCAGTGATGGTCAGCGCCCAGGCCACGACGGAGCCAGCGCCCGAGCCACGGCCCGGCCCGACCGGGATGCCCTTGTCCTTCGCCCACTGGATGAAATCGGCAACGATCAGGAAATAGCCGGGGAAACCCATCTGGACGATGACGTTCAGCTCGAACTCCAGCCGATCGCGGTAAGGCTTCGCCGCTGCCTCGCGGGCCGTCTCATCCATGTCCGGCGTATAGACATGCAGCTCCAGCCGGCGCTCAAGCCCCTCCGCTGACTGCACCCGCAGCTCGGCAGCCTCGTCGCGCCCCTCGCCGGTATCATAGGGCGGCAGGATCGGCGCGACCTTTTCCGGGAAATAGGCGCAGCGCCGGGCGATCTGCACGGTGTTGTCCACCGCCTCCGGCAGGTCAGCGAACAGGGCGCGCATTTCGGCGGCTGACTTGAAGCGGTGCTCGGGCGTCAGCCGGCGGCGCTTTTCCTCGACGACATAGGTGCCTTCCGCAATACAAAGCAGCGCGTCATGCGCCTCGTACATCGCCGCATTGGCGAAGAAGCAGTCATTGGTGGCGACCAGCGGCAAATCCATCGCATAGGCGAGGTCCAGCAGGCTGCCCTCGATGCGGCGCTCGGCATTCAGCCCGTGGCGCATCAGCTCGACGTAGAGCCGGCCGGGGAATAACTCTGCCAGACGCTTCATCATCGCCGTCGCAGCGTCGCGCTGGCTTTCCAGCAGCAGCCGGCCGACCGGCCCCGCCGGACCGCCGGTAAAGCACAGCAGGCCGGCATTGTGGGCTTCCAGATCGGCAAAAGCGATCTGCGGCAGCTCGCCGGTCGGCGTCTCCAGGAAGGATTTGCTGACCAGCTTCATTAGGTTGCGATAGCCAATCTCATCCTGCACCAGCAGCACCAGCTGGTCCGGCGGCGGGCTGGCATGGCCATTGCCATTCCCGTTCGGCAGGCGCGGGTCAGTCTTCTGCTCGCGCCGCAGGTTGATCTGGCAGCCTATGATGGGCTGCACGCCTGCCCCGGTCGCGGCGCCGGCGAATTCCAGTGCACCGAACATGTTTGCGGTGTCGGTGACGGCCACCGCCGGCATCCGGTGCTCCTGGCAGAGCCCCACCAGTTCCTTGATCTTCAGCGCGCCTTCCGACAGCGAATAGGCGGAATGGACGCGCAGATGGACGAAATCGGCATGGCTGGACATGACGACATGATTCCATGCGGACGCCCGATGGTCAGCGGGAACAGTTTGGCAACATTTGGGTTATCCCCAGATGTTACACACAAGATATTGCTGTTTTAGTGCCATTCCAACATGAGTTGCTGCGGCGGCGGCATGATCGCCAGAGGCTGGCGTGCTATCGGCGGCCTGTAGGGTATCAGCGCCATTTGCTGCGGCTGATACGGTACCAGTGCTAGCTGCTGCGGCGCCTGCGGCGGTGCTACGTAAGGGACGATCTGGCCGTTGCCGGGCGGTTGGTATGGCACAAGGGCCATCTGGTGAGGAACTTGTGGTGGCGGCTGATAGGGCACGAGCTGGCCGCCTCCTACCATCGGCGGTGGCTGATAGAGAACGAGCTGACCGGGGATCGCTGGTGGCAGATCGGCCCTCGGCATAGCCATGTGGCCAAATCGGGCGCCGATCCCATAAACAGCACGAAGGGAATTCTCGCTCGTGTTGCCGCCTGAGATGGCACGAAATTCCTCGGCATTTCTGAAGGCAATATGCGGCGGCAAACCAGTACGCGACCTTCCACGCATCATCCGCTTTGCATGCAGCAGCTCATGGGCAAGCACCAAGAATACCGGCGACAGCAGCGGCCGACCATCTTGCGCGTTCAACGCAAAGATATTCGCATCGTCTAGGTTTGGATTGATGGCGACTATCGCTCCGGTTCCTTGTGGTATTCCACCACCCAGTGGAGCCACAGGTCGTCCGGTAACATCCATGTTTGCGAAAGCGTCGTTCCTTGCGCCGATATAGCCATCAATATTGAAACCTTGCGCACCGATGAAAGGAACAGGATCGACGAATGTCATCCCTGGTGAATCACCGGCATGTCCCGCATCTGCCGCCCCGCCGCCGCCAATCACAAACTGCTGCCTTTGCCGAATACGTTCCGTGACCCGCCGCTGCAGCATGGCCATTGCCTGTTCGGTCGGATTTGTCAGCGGAACGATCCGGACAGTTTGCGGACTGTTCAGAAGTTTACGGACGAGCTTCTGCCCTTCCGGCCTTTCCAGCAGCGTCGCGAAGGCACTTAGGACCCGGTCACGAAACCCGACCACCTGAACATTGGCCCCATTGAGAATTAACTGTCCGTAATCGCGATTCTCGATGATGACGTTGCCGCCGCCATTCACCAGTCGAGTCCATAGCTGTTGCACATCGTTCTGCGGATCGTTGCGCACATAGATGGCGCCGCCGCCCTGAAGGGTCATGGTCTGGCGTTCATGCTCGGCCCTCACCTGGTTCAGCAGGTCGAGGATGACATCGCGGTCAGGATGCAGCGGATTGGCGACAAGCCAGTTATAGAGGTGCCCGCGCAGGGTGCTCATCAGCTGCAAGCGCTGCGACCCGGTCAACGCATTGATGACCCGGTTATAGCGGTTCACCTGATTGACGATACTCGTCAGTTCCTGCGACTGGCCATGCAGGCCGCCGAGACCACCGGGTGCCACGATCTGCCGTTGCAGCACGCGGCCGCGCTGCTGCCCCATGCCGGGTCGGTGCCCGGCGACTGGCCTGTTCGAGAGTGGACGCATGCGCAGCATGAGCTTGCTCCCCGATTGCCATCACAGGGTAGCAAGTACTCTTATTGAATGCACGCAATAAGTGTATCTAGCGACTATGTTCTACAACCAGACCGTCGCGCATTTCCAGCACCCGGTCCATGCGCGCCGCCAGCTCCAGATTATGGGTGGCAATCAGCGCGCCCAGCCGTACCGCCCGGCAGATGCGCGTCAGATGGCCGAACACATCCTCGGCGGTGTGCGGGTCGAGATTGCCGGTCGGCTCGTCGGCCAGCAGCAACTTCGGCACATTGGCCATGGCGCGCACGATGGCGACGCGCTGCTGTTCGCCGCCGGACAGCCGCGCCGGACGGTGATCCTCGCGCTCGGCCAGTCCGACCATGGCCAGCAGCTCATGCGCCCTGTCCTCCGCCTCCTTGCGGTTGAGACCGGCGATCAGCTGCGGCAGCACGACATTTTCCAGCGCAGAGAATTCCGGCAGCAAATGATGGAACTGATAGACGAATCCGATGGAGTGGCGGCGCATCCCGGTGCGCGCATCGTCGCCCATGGTCCCGCAGGAATGGCCGCCGATCAGCACGTCGCCGGAGGTTGGCCGTTCCAGCAATCCGGCGATCTGCAGCAGCGTCGATTTGCCTGCACCGGACGGGCCGACCAGCGCTACCAGTTCTCCCGGCTGCACGATCAGATCGACGCCGCGCAGCACCTCCAGCGGACGGCCCGCCTGCTCGAAGCGGCGGACGACCCTGCGCAGTTCCAAGGCTGGCGTCTCACTCATAGCGCAGCGCCTCCACCGGGTCCTGCCGCGCCGCACGCCAGGCCGGATAGATTGTCGCCAGGAAAGACAGGATCAGTGCCATCAGCACGACGGTAATCACCTCGCTGGTATCCACCTTGGCCGGCAGGCGCGAGAGGAAATAGATTTCCGCCGAGAACAGCTCGGTCCCCGTCAGGAACTCGACGCCCTTCCGGATGGTCTCGATGTTCAGGCAGAACAGCAGCCCCAGCACGAAGCCGGCCAGCGTGCCGACCACGCCGATGGAGGCACCGGTCATGAAGAAGATGCGCATGATCATGCCCCGGGAGGCGCCCATAGTGCGCAGCACCGCTATGTCGCGGCCCTTGTCCTTCACCAGCATGATCAGGCTGGAAATGATGTTGAAGGCCGCCACCAGGATGATCAGCGTCAGGATCAGGAACATGACGTTGCGTTCCACCTGGATCGCGGTGAAGAAGCTGGAATTGGCCTGCTGCCAATCATACAGCCGCTTGCCAGGACCGATGGCGGTCGTGATCGCCTCGCGCAGGCTGCGCACGGCATCCGGATCGTCCAGCAGGATATCGATGCCGGTTACCGCGTCACCCAGCCTGAAGAAGGTCTGCGCGGCTTCCATCGGCATGTAAATGAAGCTGTTGTCGTACTCGTACATGCCGACCTCGAACAGGGCGGCCACGGTGTAGGATTTCAGCCGCGGGATGGAGCCGAAGGCCGTCGGATTCGATTGCGGGCTGATCAGCGTGATCTGGTTGCCGACGGTCAGGTTCATGCGCTGCGCCATGCGCGTGCCGATCATCACCGCGTCATTGCCCTCGAACGCATCCAGCGAACCCGCCATGATGGCGTTCGACAGAAGTGCGCGGCGCTGTACATCCTCGCGCCGCATGCCCTTCACCAGCGCGCCGGAGGCCACGCCATTGGCGGTTGCCATCACCTGTCCTTCGACCTGCGGGAAGGCCATCGTCACACCCTCGACCAGCTGAACCTGATCGACCATGCCGGCATAGCCGGTCAGCGGCCCCTGCTGCGCGAAGATCGTCAGATGGCCGTTTACGCCTAGGATGCGGCCCAGCAGCTCCGCCCGGAAACCGTTCATCACCGACATGACGATGATCAGCGTCGCCACGCCGAGCGCGATGCCCAGCAGCGAGAAGCCGGCGATCACCGAGATGAACCCCTCCTGCCGGCGCGCGCGCAGATAGCGGAAGGCGACCATGCGCTCGAAGGCGGAGAAGATCATGCGGACAGCCTCAACCGATCAGCTTCGACAGGGCGGAATCGATGGAGAGTTCCTGCTTTTCGCCAGTGCGGCGGTTCTTGATCTCGACCATGCCGTTCTGCAATCCGCGCGGGCCGACCACCAGCTGCCAGGGCAGGCCGATCAGATCCATGGTGGCGAGCTTCGGCCCCGGTCGCTCGTCGCGGTCGTCATACAACACCTCGACGCCGGCGGCGTTCAGCTTGGTGTAGAGATCGTCACAGGCGCGCGTGCAGTCGGCATCGCCGGCCTTCAGATTGACCAGCCCGACCTTGAAGGGCGCCACCGATTCCGGCCAGATGATGCCGGCCTCGTCATGGCTGGCCTCGATGATGCCGCCGACCAGACGCGACACGCCGATGCCGTAGCTGCCCATATGTACCGGCCCGGTGGAGCCGTCGGGCATCTGCACCTCGGCCTTCAGCGGCTCGGAATATTTGCTGGCGAAATAGAAGATATGGCCGACCTCGATGCCGCGCGTCTCGATCAGCTCGGAAGCCGGCACCGGGCAGTCCGCCGGCACATGCTTCTCGTCGGTCGCGGCGTACAGGCTGGTGAACTTGTCCACCACCGGCTGCAGGTCGCCCTCGAAATCCACCTCGATGCCGGAAATGCCGAGGTCCATCCAGCCCTTGTGGCAGAACACCTGGCTTTCGCCAGTCTCCGCCAGGATGATAAATTCATGGCTCATGTCGCCGCCGATCGGGCCGGTGTCGGCGGCCATCGGGATCGCCTTCAGCCCCAGCCGGTCAAAGGTGCGCAGATAGGCCACGAACATCTTGTTGTAGGCGCGCTTGGCGCCCTCGTAATCCACATCGAAGGAATAGGCGTCCTTCATCAGGAATTCGCGCCCGCGCATCACGCCGAAGCGCGGCCGCACCTCGTCACGGAACTTCCACTGGATGTGGTAGAGCATGCGCGGCAGGTCCTTGTAGGACCGCACGGAGGACCGGAAGATTTCGGTGATCTGTTCCTCGTTGGTCGGGCCATACAGCATCTCGCGGTCGTGCCGGTCCTTTATGCGCAGCATCTCCTTGCCATAGCCGTCATAGCGTCCGCTCTGGCGCCACAGATCGGCCGACTGGATGGTCGGCATCAGCATTTCCTGCGCGCCGGCGGCATCCTGCTCCTCGCGCACCACCTGCTCGATCTTCTGCAGCACCCTGAAGCCCATCGGCAGCCAGGAATAGATGCCGGCACTGGCCTGGCGCACCATGCCGGCGCGCAGCATCAGCCGGTGCGAGGCAATCTGCGCCTCGGCGGGCGTTTCCTTCAGGATCGGCAGGAAATAGGCGGAAAGACGCATGGAATCCCTCTGACAGGCGAATGGCGGTTTGCTAACCGCCGTTTATGGCACGATGGCGGCAGACTTTAGGGAAAGCGCAGGGGGATGTCTATTGGAGCCTCCATTGCCAGGAGGCCGTCGCTTTACCTCTCTACCAGGCCTGCCTAATATCGGATAGTTCAGCCGAAAGCGGCTCTGCATGCCGACGCCAGACTCGCCCGAAGCGCTGGTGCTCGATCTGGTGGAATGGGTTGCGCTGGCACCGCGGCCCTATGGTGAGGCCATCGAGGCCTGGCGCACATCCTGCCCGCGCCTGACCGTTTGGGAAGATGCCGCCGATCAGGGACTGGTCCGGCGGATAAAAAGTGACACAGGCGAGAATCTGCTGGCAGCGACGGAACAGGGCCTCCTCCTGCTGAAGGCAAAACGCGGCGGCTGGCCAGAACGGTGAACGAGGCGCGGCTCGCCCGATAGGCTGACAGCCGCGCCCGTAGCCAGGCAATTCATTACATCGCCCGGACATTCACCAGGAAGGCATCAACGCGCTCGCGCAGCGCATCGGCCTGGCCGTTTAGGTCCCGCGCGGTGATCAGGAGATCATTGGAGGAGCGCCCTGTATCCTCCGCCGCAAGGGTCACGCCGTTGATGTTGCTGGCAATCTCGCGGGTGGCGGCAGACTGCTCCTCGACCGCGCCGGAGATCGAGCTGGAAATGCCACTCACCTGACCAATGATCTCGCCGATCTGACGGATGGCCGATGCCGTGGCACCGCTGGAATCCTGGATTTCCTGAATTTGCTGGGCGATTTCGTCGGTTGCCCTGGCAGTCTGGGTAGCGAGGCTCTTCACCTCGGAGGCGACAACGGCAAAGCCCTTGCCGGCTTCCCCTGCCCGCGCCGCCTCGATGGTCGCGTTCAGCGCCAGCAGGTTGGTCTGGGCCGCGATGTCGCTGATGATCTGCGTCACGTCGCCGATCTTCTGCGCCGCATTGACCAGGGCATTGACCATCGCCTCGGAGCGCCGGGCTTCTTCAACCGCATTGCCGATAACCGTCGATGAGTCGGATATCTGCCGGGAAATCTCCTGCACGGAACTCGCAAGCTCGTCCGCGGCAGCGGCAACCATCGCGGACTGCTGGTTGGATTGTTCGGCGGCAGCGGCCATGGTCTGCGCGGACCCTTCCATGCCGCCGGCGGAATTCGCCAGCTCGGAAACCAGGCTCAGCACCCCGCTCTCGAAGTCAGCGGCAAGCTGCGCGTTCTCCTGCTTCCGGGGGGTCAGGTCCGTCGCAAACTTGATCACCTTGAAGGGGCGCCCATAGGCATCAAGGATCGGGTTGTAACTCGCATCCAGCCAGATATCCTTACCGCCCTTGCCAACCCGCCTGAACTGCCCGGCGACATATTCACCGCGCCCAAGCTTGGCCCACATAGCCCGGTAATCGGCGCTGTCGCGCACGCCGGGTTCGGCGAACATGGAATGGTGCTTGCCGGCAACCTCTTCGAGCCGGTAGCCCATCACCTTCAGGAAATTCTCGTTGGCGGTGATGATCGTGCCATCCAGCTCGAACTCGATGACCGCCTGGGAGCGGTTCAGCGCTTCCAGCTTTCCCGTCATTTCCGCCTGCGCCATCTTCTGGGCAGTGATGTCCGTGGCGTACTTCACCACCTTGTAAACTTTCCCGCGCCCGTCCGTCAGAGGGTTGTAGCTGGCCTCCAGCCAGATTTCCTTGCCGCCCTTGGTTAGGCGCCTGAATTGCCCGGTAGAAAACTCACCGCGCGCCAGCGCCGGCCAGAATCCCTTATAGTTTGCGCTGTCGCGATCCGCGCGCTCCAGAAACATCGAATGATGCTTGCCCTGGATTTCCTTCAGGCCATAGCCCATGGCCTTCAGGAAATTCTGGTTCGCCGTGATGATGGTACCGTCGGGCGCGAACTCGATGACGGCCTGGGACTTGTCGAGCGCAGCACATTTTGCGCGCGCGTCGGACGCGCCGCTGGAGAGGAACATTCTGGAACTCCGGAAAATCGAACAGGAGGGGGTAGAAAAATAGGATTACTGTTAGAAGTACGCAGAAGCTCTCCCGTTGGATCACAGCCAGCCGCGTTTTCTGAAGAACCACAGCATGCCGACCGTCAAGCCAAGCATGACGATCATCACGGCGGGATAGCCATAGGCCCAGCCCAGCTCCGGCATGTTCAGCCAGCCGGCCGCCGGATCGAAATTCATGCCATAGACGCCGACGATGAAGGTCAGCGGCATGAAGATGACGGAAATCACCGCCAGCACGCGGATGATGTCGTTCAGCCGGTTGCTGGTCGCCAGCATCAGGGCGTTCTGCAGTTCGGTCACCACCTCGCGGTAGGTTTCCAGCAAATCCATCAGCTGCACGGTGTGGTCGTAACTGTCGCGCAGATAGGGCAGCGTCTTCTTGCCGATCCCCATTTCCTTGTCGCCGCGCAGCAGCAGGTTCAGCACCTCCCGCTCCGGCCATTGCTGGCGGCGCAGCAACAGGAGATGGCGCTTCATCCGCAGCAGGCGCCGGTTGGCGTCGGCAGGCGGGTCCTCCAGCAGGTCGGTCTCCAGATCCTCGATCTCCGAACCCATCCGCTCCAGCAGCGGGAATTTGTGATCGACGATCAGATCGATCAGCGCATAGAGCAGGTAATCCGGCCCGAGCTGGCGCAGCCGACCGCCCCTTGTCAGCCGCTCGCGCACCGGCAGGAACAGTCCGTCATCCCCGGCATCGATGCTGATGACCAGATTGCCCTTCAGGAACAGGCTGGTCTGATATAGCCGCAGATCGACGCCGGAATAATCCACATGGGTCATCACGACAAACAGATGCTCGTCATAGAGTTCCACCTTGGGGCGCTGGCCGCCATTCAGCACATCCTCCAGCGCCAGCGGGTGCAGGCCAAGGCTGTCCTGCAGACGGCGCGCCAGATCGGCATCCGGCGTGCCAGAGATATGCAGCCAGAAGATCGCGCGGTTCGCGTGCTTGCCGGCAGGCGCTTCTGCTTCCGGCACACGGGTTGCCGCCTCGGCGGCCTGCGCCAGCCAGGCCCGGCAATCCTCCGGCGTCACATGGACGGCTTCCTCAACCTTTTGGGCATCAAAGCGCGTGAGGGTCAGCACTGCCTCGCCCGCCGGCTGGTCTGCCGGCGCGATCAGCGCACCCGGCGATGTTCCGGGAATCTGATAGCTGGACCCGTAAAGCAGCGCCATGGACTCGTTCCTCCGCTTGCCTCCGTACGCGCAATGCGGAACGGTAACGGCTGCCGGCGGTTCACCGCAACCGCCTTGGCCCCATCGAAACAGGAGGCTCCATGCTGAATGCCATCACCGCCCTGCTGCTGTTCCAGCTGATCGGCGAGACCATCGCCCGGCTGGCGGGTCTTCCCCTGCCCGGCCCCGTGATCGGCATGGCGCTGCTGTTCCTGTCGCTGACTCTGCGCGGCGACCTGCCGGACAATCTGCGGACCACGGCAAGCGGGCTGCTGCAGCACCTGTCGCTGCTGTTCGTCCCGGCGGGCGTCGGCGTGGTGCTGTATCTGTCGCTGATTGCCGATCAGTGGGCCGCGATCAGCGTGTCCCTGCTGGTATCCACCGTGGCCACCATCGCGGTCAGCGCGCTGGTGATGCTGGGGTTCGAACGGTTGAGCGGCCGTCGCAACAAGCCGGAGGGCGGGCAATGAATGCCGACCTGCGCGAAATCTGGGTCTATCTCTCGACGACCCCGCTGCTCGGCCTCACGCTGACGCTGATCGCCTACCAGGCCGGTTATTTCGTCTATACGCGGCTGAAGCTATTTCCGCTGGCCAACCCGGTGCTGATCGCCGTGATCCTGCTGGTGGCGCTGCTGTGGGTCACCGGGACGCCCTACCAGACCTATTTTGACGGCGCGCAGTTCGTGCACTTCCTGCTGGGGCCGGCGACCGTGGCGCTGGCGATCCCGCTCTACATTCATTTCCAGGCGGTGAAACGGTCGGCGCTCGCCATTGTCACGACCGTCATCATCGGATCGGCGACCGCGGCGGCAACGGCCGTGGGCGTGGCCTGGGCAATGGGCGCCACGCGGGAGACGCTGCTGTCCATTGCACCTAAATCCGTCACCATGCCGATTGCCATGGGCATCTCGGAAAAGCTGGGCGGCCTGCCCTCGCTGACCGCCGTGCTGGTGCTGCTGACCGGAATCGCCGGGGCGATGCTGGCGACCTGGACGCTGAACCTGATGGGGATCCGGGACTGGCGGGCACGTGGACTGGCAACCGGAATCGCCGCGCATGGCATTGGCACGGCACGGGCACTTCAGGTGAATGAGGTCGCGGGGGCGTTCGCGAGCCTCGGCATGGGTCTGAACGCGTTGGCAACGGCGGTGCTGTTACCGTTGCTGGCGGCGTTGTTCCTTTAGGTCAGCCGGTACCGAGCAGCGAGGAGCGACCGCGGAAATCCAGCATGTCCGCCCAGTAGCGCTCCAGCACCCGGTAGGCCTCACTGGCCGATTCCAGTGCCTTGGTGCTGCTGATCCCCTTCTCCAGATCGTTGGCGTGACGTTCGAACATGGCGGCGATGTTCTTGCACAGCGCCAGCCCCTTGTCCGACAGGCGGACCCGGATCGAGCGCCGGTCATGCGGCGACCGCTCCTGGATCAGATAGCCGTTCTCGACCATCTTCCGGACGTTGTAGGAGACGTTCGAACCGAGGTAATAGCCACGGTTGGTCAACTCGCCGACGGTCAGTTCGTCACTGCCGATATTGAAGAGAATCAGCGCCTGAACGTTATTAATATCCTCGATGCCGTTGCGGTCCAGCTCGGTCTTTACGACTTCAAGGAATTGGCGATGCAGCCGTTCGATTAGCTTAATCGCCTCCAGATACGAATCTTTCACAGTATGCTCGCCCCCAGTTGCATGGCGCTTCTCTTAAGCACGCAGTCTATCGACTTTGCTTTCTTTTCCTTCGCTTAACATACGCCATGTCGTCAACACAATTCGCTTTCACTATGCGCCGCGAAGCATATTGATGATCGCGGAAAAATCCTGCCGATCCTTTCCCTGAGCGCAAAACAGATTGTAAAGCTGGGCCGCCTCCGCGCCTAGAGGCGTCGAGGCTCCCGACTCCGCGGCAGCCTCCTGTGCCAGCTTCAGATCCTTCAACATCATCGCTGCCGTGAAGCCCGGCTGGTAGCCGCGATTCGCCGGCGAGGTCGGAACCGGACCCGGAACCGGGCAATAGCTGGTCAGCGACCAGCACTGTCCGGAGGATTTAGACGATATGTCGAACAGCCTTTGATGGTCGAGTCCGAGCTTTTCCGCAAGCGCAAAAGCCTCGGACACGCCGATCATCGAAATGCCGAGTATCATATTATTGCATATCTTGGCTGCCTGGCCATTACCGGCACCACCGGCATGTACGACAGTCTTCCCCATCGCCTGGAGGATCGGCCCGGCCCGCTCGAAGGCCGTGTCGCTGCCGCCAACCATGAATGTCAGCGTGCCGGCCTCGGCTCCGCCGGTCCCACCGGAGACCGGCGCGTCCAGCATGTCCATCCCGGCTTCCTGTGCGGCCGACGCAACCACGCGGGCGCTGGCCACATCAATGGTCGAGCTGTCGATCAGCAGGGCGCCGCGCGGCACGGCACCAAGGATGCCGCCCTCATTTTGATAGACCGCGCGGACATGGGCACCGGCCGGCAGCATGGTGACGACCGCCTCCGCTGCCTGCACGGCCTCAGCAAGGCTTGCCGCCGGACGGATACCGGCCTTTGCCGCCCGATCCAGATTATCGGCGGCAAGGTCATATCCGGTCACCTCGAAGCCGGCCTTCACCAGATTGGCGGCCATCGGCCCGCCCATATTGCCCAGCCCGACAAACCCGATCTTTTTCATCGCATCCTCCCGTCCGCCGTTCTTCGTGGCCTGTTTGGCCGATGGCGTTATTGCCAGCGTTCAGTCAAACCGCAGATCGCCGCCCTCCGGCGCCACGAAATGTCCTTCGACCAGCTCCTGCGTAACGTCCTGCAGCCGTGCCGGTTGCCATTTTGGCGCATGATCCTTGTCCACCAGGACGGCGCGGATACCCTCGAAGAAATCATGGCCGCGCCTGCAGGCCTGGGTCATG
>NZ_JAKUSO010000046.1:0-28885 GCF_022449305.1 Oceanibaculum sp.
TGTTCGTCACCATCCTTGCCATGCTGTTCCTGGGCTTCCTGATCGGGGCCGGCTTCATGTGGATCGAGGTGCTGCGCACCCGCCGCCAGATCCGCATCCTGCGCCGTGTCGCCGACCAGCAGGAGCAGGAGCTGAACCGGCTGCGCCGCGACAAGCGCCTTGCCGTCGATCCGGATGGCGTGCCCAACCTGCCCGCGGCCGGCAAGACTTCGGACACTGCCTCCACCCTGCCAACCACACACTGACCCAAAAGAATCATGCGGATCATTGATGCCGACAGCGCCGCCAGGGCGCTTCCCTACGACGCCCTGATCGAGGCGCTGCGCGCCATGTTCCGCGAGGGCTGCACCGTGCCGCTGCGCCATCATCATGGCGTCGAGGTACCGGGCAAGGCCGAGGCGACGCTGCTGCTGATGCCGGCCTGGACGCCCGGCGGCTATATCGGCATCAAGATGGTCACCGTCTTCCCGTCGAACGGCGAGAAAGGCCTGCCCGCCATCATGGGCCAGTACCTGCTGCTGTCCGGCGAGACCGGAGAGGTACTGGCGATGATTGATGGCCAGACCCTGACCGCGCGGCGTACTGCCGCCGCCTCGGCGCTGGCCGCTTCCTACCTCGCCCGCGAGGATTCGGAAAAGATGCTGATGGTCGGTGCCGGCGCGCTGGCGCCGCAGCTGATCCGCGCGCATCTGGCCGTGCGCCCCTCGCTGCGCCGCATCGCCATCTGGGCGCGCGACAAGACGAAGTCGCAGGCGCTGGCGGACAAGATGGCCGCCGAGACCGGCCGCGCCGTGACCGCCGCCGGCAATCTAGAAGAGGTGGCGCGCGAAGCCGACCTGATTTCCTGCGCCACCCTGTCGAAGCAGCCGCTGGTGCACGGCGCATGGCTGAAGCCGGGGGCCCATCTGGACCTGGTCGGCGCCTTTACGCCGGAGATGCGCGAGAGCGATGACGAGGCGGTCCGCCGCGCCAGCGTGTTCGTCGATACCCGCGAGGGCGCCCTGAAGGAGGCCGGCGACATCGTGCTGGCGGTGAAGTCCGGCGCGCTGACGCCCGATGCGATCCGGGGCGACCTGTACGACCTGACGCGTGGTACCGCGAAAGGTCGTCAGTCAGCGCAGGAGATCACCTTTTTCAAGTCGGTCGGCACGGCACTGGAAGACCTTGCCGCAGCGCAATTGGCGTACAGCCGCGCATAGGCTATAAGCGCGTCATGACCGACACCAGCGCCGCCCTCTCGCGCGTCTTCTGCGCGATCGACACCACAGACCTCGACCATGCCGCCGGACTTGCCGGCAGGCTGGGGCCGAGCCTGGGCGGCGTGAAGCTGGGGCTGGAGTTCGTCAACGCGCACGGCCCGGCCGGGGTGCGCAAGGTGGCTGAAGCCGGCCATCCGATCTTCCTCGACCTGAAATATCACGATATTCCGAACACGGTCGCCGGTGCGGTGCGCGCCGCCACCGGCACCTGCCAGCCCTTCATGCTGAATGTCCATGCCAGCGGCGGCCGGGCGATGATGGAGGCCGCGCGCGACGCCGCCGCCTCCGCCGCGCATGCCGCCGGGATCGCGAAGCCGCTGGTGATCGCCGTTACCGTACTGACCAGCCTGGACGATGCCGACCTGACCGCCGTCGGCCAGTATGGCCCGACGGTCAGCCAGGTGGTCCGGCTGGCGCGCCTCACCCAGGATTGCGGCCTCGACGGCATCGTCTGTTCGGCCCGCGAGATCACCGCCGTGCGCGCCGCCTGCGGCCGCGACTTCAAGCTGATCGTGCCGGGCATCCGCCCGTCCTGGAGCGAGACCGGCGATCAGAAGCGCATCATGACACCCGCCGACGCTATCCGCGCCGGTGCCGACTATCTGGTCATTGGCCGGCCGATCACCGGCGCATCCGACCCCGCCGAGGCCGTCGCCCGCATCGCCGCCGACATCGCGGACGCCTGACATGACGCTGGTGAAGATCTGCGGCCTCTCGACACCGGAGAGCGTCGCCGCTGCCATCGAGGGCGGGGCGGATTTCCTGGGCTTCGTCTTCTATCCGCGCTCCCCGCGCAATGTGACGCCCGATCAGGCCGCCGAGCTGACGAAGCCGGTGCCGGCTGCTGTTCGCACCGTGGCGCTGACCGTCGATGCCGATGACGTGCTGCTGGAAACCATCATCGCCGCCATGCGCCCCGGCCTGCTGCAACTGCACGGGCACGAGACGCCGGAGCGCGTGGCCGAGATCCGCAGCCGTTTCGGCACGCCGGTGATGAAGGTGCTGTCCGTCGCCAGTGCTGAGGATGTGGCGAAGGCCAGCGCCTACGAGCCGGTGGCCGACATGCTGATGTTCGATGCGAAACCGCCGAAGGAAATGAAGGACGCGCTGCCCGGCGGCAACGCGCTCCGCTTCGACTGGCAGCTGCTGGCCGGTGCGCATTTCGGCAAGCCCTGGCTGCTGGCCGGCGGGCTGACGCCCGAAAATGTGGCCGAGGCGATCCGCACCAGCGGCGCGCCGGGCGTCGATGTCTCCTCCGGTGTGGAGGACGCGCCGGGCCAGAAGTCGATCCCGTTGATCCGGGCTTTCCTGAAGGCGGCGAAGGCGGCGTGATGCCGCCCGCCTTGCGCCGGAGGGGCAAGGTCTGCATTATGCGGCGTCTCATGAACCCCAGACGAATGGCGTAGCGACGATGGCCAGTCCCATCCCCAACACCTATCGTGCCGGTCCCGATGAATCCGGGCATTTCGGTATCTTCGGCGGGCGCTTCGTCGCCGAGACGCTGATGCCGCTGATCCTGGAGGTCGAGGCGGCCTACAAGGCGGCGAAAACCGACCCGGCCTTCAAGGCGGAGTTCGACTATTATCTGAAGCATTATGTCGGCCGGCCCTCGCCGCTCTATTTCGCGGAGCGGCTGACCGCGCATTTCGGCGGGGCGAAGCTGTACTTCAAGCGCGACGAGCTGAACCACACCGGCGCGCACAAGATCAACAACTGCCTGGGCCAGGCGCTGGTCGCCAAGCGCATGGGCAAGACCGAGATCATCGCCGAGACCGGCGCCGGCCAGCATGGCGTCGCCACCGCCACGGTCTGCGCGCTGTTCGGCATGAAGTGCAAGGTCTTCATGGGTGCCGAGGATATCGAGCGCCAGCAGCCGAATGTGGAGCGCATGCGCCTGCTGGGGGCGGAAGTGGTGCCTGTCACGTCGGGCACCTCGACGCTGAAGGACGCGATGAACGAGGCGCTGCGCTACTGGGTCGCCAAGGCGGAGACGCATTTCTACATCATCGGCACGGTTGCCGGCCCGCACCCCTACCCCGCCATGGTGCGCGACTTCCAGTCGGTGATCGGCCATGAGACGCGCGAACAGATGATGGAGGCCGAGGGGCGCCTGCCCGACAGTCTGGTCGCCTGCATCGGCGGCGGCTCCAACGCCATCGGCCTGTTCCATCCCTTCCTCGACGATGCGTCGGTGAAGATGTACGGGGTGGAAGCCGCCGGCCACGGTATCGAGAGCGGCAAGCACGCCGCCTCGCTGACCGGCGGTCGTCCGGGCGTGCTGCATGGCAACCGCACCTACCTGCTGCAGAACGAGGACGGGCAGATCACCGACGCCCACTCGATCAGTGCCGGCCTCGACTATCCCGGCATCGGGCCGGAACATTCCTGGCTGCATGAGATGGGCCGGGTGAACTATGTCAGCGCGACCGACGAGGAGGCGCTGGACGCCTTCAAGCTGTGCGCGCAGATGGAAGGCATCATCCCGGCGCTGGAGCCGAGCCACGCGCTGGCCTATGTCGGCAAGCTGGCGCCGACCCTGCCGAAGGACCATCTGCTGGTGATGAATCTGTGCGGCCGCGGCGACAAGGACCTCGCCGCCGTGCTGAAGCACCTCAAAGCCCGTGGCAAGCTGTAAGGGACAAGACCTGATGAGCGCATCCGAGTCCCGCATCACCCGCCGCTTCGCCGCCCTGAAGGCGGAAGGCCGCGGCGGCCTTGTCACCTTCGTCACCGGCGGCGATCCCGATCCGGAAACCGCGCTGGCGATCCTGAAGGGGCTGCCTGCCGCCGGTGCCGACCTGATCGAGATCGGCATGCCCTTCTCCGACCCGATGGCCGACGGCCCGTCGATCCAGGCCGCCTCGCTGCGCGCGTTGAAGGCCGGCATGACGCTGGCGAAGACCATTGAGGCGGTGCGTGCCTTCCGGTCCGGCGACAACGACACGCCGATCATCCTGATGGGCTACTACAACCCGATCTATATCTATGGGGTGGAGCGCTTCCTGAAGGATGCGAAGAGCGCCGGGGTGGACGGGCTGATCATCGTCGATCTGCCGCCGGAGGAAGATAGCGAGCTGTGCCTGCCGGCACTGGAAGCCGGCATCGCCTTCATCCGGCTGGCGACGCCCACCACCGACGACAAGCGCCTGCCCAAGGTGCTGTCCAACACATCGGGCTTCGTCTATTACGTCTCCTTCACCGGCGTCACCGGCACGAAGGCCGTGGACAGCCAGCATGTCGCCCAGGCGGTCGCCCGGCTGAAGCGCCATACCGAGCTGCCGGTCGCCGTTGGTTTCGGCATCAGGACGCCGGAGCAGGCCGGCGCGGTAGCCGCCGTTGCCGATGCCGCCGTTGTTGGCACGGCGCTGGTCGACGTCATCGCCGGCCATCTGGACGAGGCCGGCAAGGCAAAGCCGGGACTAGCCGAGGCGGCGCTGGGCTTCGTCGCGAAACTGGCGGGCGGCGTGCGCGCGGCCCGCACCGCTGCATAAGGCAGGAATGACCGATGGATTGGCTGAATAACTTCGTTCGTCCGAAGATCCGCGCCCTGGTGCAGAAGACCGAGGTGCCGGACAATCTGTGGGAGAAATGCCCCAGCTGCGGGCAGATGATCTTCCAGCGCGAACTGGACGAGAATTCCCGTGTGTGCCCGCATTGCGGCCATCACATGCGCCTCGACGTGGTGACTCGGCTGAAGATGCTGTTCGACGAGGGCAGCTACAAGACCATCGACCTGCCGAAGCCGCCGCTGGACCCGCTGAAGTTCCGCGACCGCAAGCGCTATTCCGACCGCATGAAGGAAGCCCAGGCCAAGACCGGCCGGCAGGACGCCATCATCGTGGCGCACGGCACCATCGGCGGGCACAAGACCGTCATCGCCGCCTTCGATTTCAGCTTCATGGGCGGTTCCATGGGCATCGCCGTGGGTGAGGCGCTGGTCGCCGCCGGCCGGCTGGCCGTGGCCGAGGATGCGGCCCTGCTGGCGATCCCGGCCTCCGGCGGGGCGCGCATGCAGGAAGGCATCCTGTCGCTGATGCAGATGCCGCGCTCGATCATCGCGGTCGAGATGGTGAAGGAAAAGGGCCTGCCCTACATCGTGCTGCTGACCGACCCGACGACCGGCGGCGTCACCGCCTCCTTCGCCATGCTGGGCGACATCCACATTGCCGAGCCGGGCGCCGTCATCGGCTTCGCCGGTGCCCGCGTCATCGCCGAGACCATCCGCGAGCAGCTGCCGGTCGGCTTCCAGCGCGCCGAGTATCTGCAGGAACATGGCATGGTGGACATGGTGGTGCCGCGCAAGGAGATGCGCGACACGCTGGCCCGCGTGCTGGGCCTCCTGCGCAACAAGCGCCCGACGCCGCGCATCGCCCCCCCCAGCACCCAGGCCAGCGCCCAGGCAGCGAGCGCCAGCCGGTAAGTTCCGCAATCAGGAAAGGGCGACTCAAGGTGGCAACAGGTTTGGCGCCGGCGGCCCCCGAGACGATCCTGGAGCGGCTGCAGAAGCTGCATCCGAAACTGATCGACCTGTCGCTGGACCGGATGCACCGGCTGCTGGCCGCACTCGGCCATCCCGAACGCGCGCTGCCGCCGGTCATCCATATCGCCGGTACCAACGGCAAGGGCTCGACGCTGGCCTATCTGCGCGCGATCTACGAGGCGGCGGGCTACAAGGTCCATGCCTACAGCTCGCCGCATCTGGTGCGCTTCAACGAACGTTTCTACGTCGCCGGCGCGGAGATCGATGACGCACCGCTCGCCGCCATCCTGGAGGAATGCGAGCGCGCCAATGGCGACGCGCCGATCACCCTGTTCGAGATCACTACGGCAGCCGCCTTTCTCGCCTTCTCCCGCACGCCCGCCGATGTGCTGATCCTGGAGACCGGGCTGGGCGGACGGCTGGACGCCACCAATGTGGTGGACCGCCCGCTGGCGAGTGTCATCACCTCGATCTCCATGGACCACATGCAGTATCTGGGCAACACGATCCAGGCCATCGCGGGCGAGAAGGCGGCGATCATGAAGCCGGGCGTGCCGGCCATCCATGCACCGCAGCGCTTCGCGGAAGTGCCCGGCGTGCTGGAGGCCTATGCCGCAAAAATCGGCGCGCCGGTGCGCCGGGCCGGCACCGAATGGAACTCCCGGCAGGACGGCGACGCACTGGTCTATGACAGCGGGCACGGCACCCGCCGCCTGCCGCTGCCGGTACTGACGGGCCTGCACCAGATCGACAATGCCGGCACCGCCATCGCCACGGTGGAGGCCGCGATGGACCGGCTGCCGGTCGGCGCGGCGGACATCGCGCAGGGGCTGCGCACCGCCCGCTGGCCCGCCCGGATACAGCACCTGACGCGCGGTCCGCTGGTGGAAGCACTGCCGCCGGGCTGGGAGCTGTGGCTGGATGGCGGGCACAATGCCGATGCCGGCCGGATGCTGGCTGCGACCGCCCGCGCGCTGTGGGCCGACCGGCCCTTGCATCTGGTCTTCGGCATGCTGGACACCAAGACGCCGCTGGATTTCCTCACGGCCTTCACCGGCCTCGCCGGTCATGTGCGGACCGTGGCAATCCCGGGCGAGGCGCATTCGCTGAGCGCCGCGCAGAGCGCCGCCATGGCGCAGCAGGCCGGGCTGGCGGCCGAGCCGGCGGACAGCGTCGCGGAGGCCGTTGCCGATATCCTGCGCGCGACTGACACGCCGGCGCGCATCCTGATCTGCGGCTCGCTCTACCTCGCCGGCCATGTGCTGGCGGAGAATGGGTAGGTTTTCACGGGCTGGCCTCTGCAACTTTCTCTTGTCACCCCCGGGCTTGACCCGGGGGTCCAGGGGCGGTGCACTGCCTGTGTCGTCTCAGAACGGGGCCCCTGGATTGCCGGGTCAAGCCCGGCAATGACAGCGGGAAGGTGAATAATCCGCACAAAAGAAAAAGGGCGCTCCCTCGGAGCGCCCTTTTTCATTTTATCCGAACCGCAAACCTCAGTCCGCTGCGTCCTTCGACTGCTCTTCCGGCTTCCAGCGCAGCACCGGCTTGCGGGCGGCCGAGGTTTCGTCCAGCCGGCGGCGCGGGGTGAAGCGCGGCGCCTGCTTGAACCACTCGGCCTGATCGCCCTGCTTCGCCTTCTTCGCGAGGCCGGCGAGCACGGCGATGAACTGGTCGATCGCCTCCTTACTCTCGGTCTCGGTCGGCTCGATCAGCAGGGCGCCGTGGACGACCAGCGGGAAATACATGGTCATCGGGTGATAGCCCTCATCGATCATCGCCTTGGCGAAGTCGAGCGTGGTGACGCCGGTTCCCTTCAGGAAATCGTCGTCGAACAGCGCCTCATGCATGCAGGGGCCATCGAAGGCCGGCGACATCTCGTCCTTCAGGCAGGCCAGGATGTAATTGGCGTTCAGCACCGCATCGTTGGCGACCTGGCGTAGCCCGTCCGCCCCGTGGCTCATCATGTAGGTGAGCGCGCGCACGAACATGCCCATCTGGCCGTGGAAAGCCTTCAGCCGGCCAAAGCCGTCCTCCGCCGCCCCCTCGCTCTCGACCACGCTGTAGCCGTCCTTGCCGTGCACGACATAGGGCACCGGCACGAACTTCGCCAGCGCCTCCGACAGCACGACCGGGCCGGCGCCCGGACCGCCGCCGCCATGCGGGGTGGAGAAGGTCTTGTGCAAATTGATGTGCATGGCATCGACGCCGAGATCGCCCGGGCGCACGCGCCCGACGATGGCGTTGAAGTTCGCCCCGTCGCAGTAGAAATAGCCGCCGACCGAATGGATCAGCTCGGCGATTTCGATGATCTCGCTCTCGAACAGCCCGCAGGTGTTCGGGTTGGTGATCATCACCGCCGCGACATCCGGCCCCAGCTTCGCCTTGAAGGCCTCGATATCGACGCGGCCACGCTCGTTGGCCGGGATCGGATCGACGGTATAGCCGCAGGCCGCCGCCGTAGCGGGGTTGGTGCCATGCGCCGATTCCGGCACCAGCACGCGGGTGCGGCGCTCGCCCTTGGCCTCGATGGCAGCGCGGATCGCCATCATGCCGCACAGCTCGCCATGCGCGCCGGCGGCCGGCGACATGGCGACGGCCGGCATGCCGGTCAGCGTCTTCAGCCAGTGCGCCAGCGTGTCGATCAGCTCCAGCGCGCCCTGCACAGTAGAGACCGGCTGCAGCGGATGCACGTCCGAGAAGCCCGGCAGGCGGGCCATCTTCTCGTTCAGCCGGGGATTATGCTTCATCGTGCAGGAGCCCAGCGGATAGAGCCCGGCATCGATGGCGTAGTTCTTCTGGCTGAGGCGGGTGTAGTGCCGCACCACCTGCGGCTCCGACAGGCCTGGCAGGCCGATAGCGCCCTTGCGCGCCAGCCCGCCCAGCTTGCTCTCCACCTTCGGCACGTCCGGCAGATCGACACCGGTGCGGCCATCCTCGCCCTGCTCGAAGATCAGCGGCTCTTCCAGCTGCAGGCCCAGATTGCCGGTCATGGTCGGCATGTTCTCCGCCGCCCCCTCGAAGGAGGACAGCGCCTTGCTCCAGTCGCTCATGACAGCACCTCGCTGAGGCCCTTCGCCAGGGCATCCATATCGGCTTGCGTGTTCACTTCGGTGGCAGCGATCACCAGCAGATCGTCATGGCCGGGGATCAGGCGGGAGACCGGGATGCCGGCCAGGATATGTTTCGCCGCCAGCGCCTCGACCACCTGCGCCGCCGGCTTCGACAGCCGCACGGTGAATTCGTTGAAGAAGCTGTCCGTCAGCACCTCCACGCCCTTCACGCCGGCCTGCTTGCCAGCCAGCGTCACCGCAGCCGCATGGTTCAACTCGGCCAGCCGGGTGAAGCCCGCCTCGCCCAGCAGCGACATGTGGATGGTGAAGGCCAGCGCGCACAGGCCTGAGTTCGTGCAGATGTTGCTGGTCGCCTTCTCGCGGCGGATATGCTGCTCGCGGGTAGACAGGGTCAGCACCCAGCCGCGCCGGCCGGTGGCGTCCACCGTCTGCCCGGCAAGGCGGCCCGGCATCTGCCGGACATATTTCTCCTTGGTGGCGAACAGGCCGACATAGGGGCCGCCGAAATTCAGCGCATTGCCGATGGACTGGCCCTCGGCCACCACGATGTCCGCGCCCATCTCGCCCGGCGATTTCACCGCGCCCAGCGAGACGATCTCGGTCACCGCGACGATCAGCAAAGCACCCTTGGCCTGGCAGGCCTCGGCCAGCTTCGTGAAGTCGGTCAGATTGCCGAAGAAATCCGGGTTCTGCACGACAACGCAGGAGGTGGCTTCGTCGATCTTGCCGATCAGATCGTCAGCCCCCTTAGGATCGATCTGGCCGGTGACCGCCTCGAAATCCAGCAACTTGGCGTGAGTCTCGATGACCGCGCGGTACATCGGATGCAGATTGCCCGACAGCACCGCCTTGTTGCGCCGGGTCACGCGGTTCGCCATCACCACCGCCTCGGCGGCGGCGGTCGAGCCGTCATACATGGAGGCGTTGGCCACATCCATGCCGGTGATCAGCGCCACCTGGGTCTGGAACTCGAACAGGTACTGCAGCGTGCCCTGGGTGATTTCCGGCTGGTAGGGCGTGTAGGAGGTCATGAACTCGCCGCGCTGGATCAGGTGATCCACCGAGGAGGGCACATGATGCTTATAGGCCCCGCCGCCGACGAAGAACGGCACGCTGCCGGCGGTCACGCTCTTCGCCGCCATGGCGGAGAGCGCGCGATCCACTTCCAGCTCGCCCATGTGATTGGGCAGCCCCTCGATCGGCTTCTTCAGCCAGGCGGCCTCCGGCACGTCACGGAACAGGCTATCGACCGAGGGAACGCCGATGGCGGCCAGCATGGCCCGCCGGTCGGCCTCGGTCAGCGGTAGGTAGCGCATGGGATCAGAGCCCTTCCACGAAGGCCTTGTAGGCGGCCTCGTCCATCAGACCGTCCAGCTCACCGGTATTGCTGAGCTTCATCTTGAAGAACCAGCCCTTGCCGTGCGGGTCCTCGTTCACCGTGCCGGGAGCGGCTTCCAGATCGCCATTGGCCTCGGTGACCTCGCCGGTCAGCGGGGCATAGACCTCGCTGGCCGCCTTCACCGATTCGACCACGGCTGCCTCGCCGCCCTTGGTCACCTTCTTGCCGGGGGCCGGCAGTTCCACGAACACGACGTCGCCCAGCTGCTGCTGCGCATAGTCGGTGATGCCGACAGTGGCGATATCGCCGGCGATTTCGACCCACTCATGGTCCTCGGTGTATTTCCTGGTCATGCTGCGCAACTCCTAGCCGCGGTGATAACGATGGGGGGTGAAGGGCATGGACGCCACCTTGGCCGGCAGCGCCTTGCCGCGTACCATGGCGTTGATGTCCGTACCCTCGGAAGCAAAAGCCGTCTCGACATAGCCCATGGCGACAGGGCCGCCGACGCTGGGGCCGAAGCCGCCGCTGGTGATCTCGCCGATCCTGCGGCCCTCGGCATCCGTCAGCTCGGTATGCTCGCGCGCCGGGGCGCGTCCTTCCGGGCGGATGCCGACGCGCTTGCGCGCGGTACCGTTCTTCAGCTGGTCGAGAATGATGTCGGCGCCGGGGAAGCCGCCTTCCTCGCGCCGGCGCTTGCCGATGGCCCAGGCGAGGTCGGCCTCGATGGGCGTGGTTCCGGTGTCGATGTCATGGCCATAGAGGCACAGGCCGGCTTCAAGGCGCAGCGAATCGCGCGCGCCCAGGCCAATCGGCATCACCTCCGGCTGGTCGAGCAGCAGCCGTGCCAGCTTATCGGCCTTGTCCTCATCGACGGAAATCTCGAATCCGTCCTCGCCGGTATAGCCGGAGCGGGTGACCGTGCACCAGATGCCGCCGATCTCGACCCGCGCGCCACCCATGAAGGTCAGCTCGCAGGCTGCCGGCCCCAACCGCGCCATCACGGCCTTGGCCGCCGGTCCCTGCAGCGCCATCAGCGCGCGCTCGAACATCACCTCCAGCGTGACGCCGGACGGCAGGTGCGCGCGCATATGCTCAATGTCCTGGGTCTTGCAGGCGGCGTTCACCACCAGGAACAAATGATCGTTGAAGCGCGTGACCATCAGGTCATCCAGGATGCCGCCCTGTTCGTTGGTGAACAGGGTATAGCGCTGGCGGCCCGGCTTCAGTGCCTGGATTTCGCCTGGCACCAGCATTTCCAGCGCCTTGTCGGCGCCCTCGCCGGACAGCTTCACCTGGCCCATGTGCGAGACGTCGAACAGGCCGGCCTTGTCACGGGTATGCAGATGCTCGGCCATGATGCCGGCGGGATACTGCACCGGCATTTCGTAGCCGGCAAATTCCACCATCTTGCCGCCCAGTTCCCGGTGCAGGGCGTTCAGCGGCGTGGTCAGCAGCGTATCGGCACTCATGGGCAACGGTCCTTCCCGACAGGTCATAGTACCGGTCGGCGCGGACAGCGCCTTTTCCAGACCGGCACCCCCTCTGTCGTCGAACCTGAGAGATTGACCGCCTCCGCCCTCAGGACGGAACACGGCTTTCACCTTGGGTGAGGCACGCCGCCTTCTGCGCGCCTGCTTTCCAGAGAGTCCTTCCCCTGCGGTCCTTCTGCCTGAGAGTTTCCGGGGTGGATTGCTCCTTCGGCGCCGGCCGCGCAGACGCGCTGCCGATCTCTCCCGCAGGGTTCAGCGGACTGCGGGCAAGATGTGACGGGGCGATGCGAAAGTCAACGCGAGTCTGGCAGCCGCATCGACTCTCACACCGCCCTGTCAGCAAGGCTAGAAGGTGTAGTCGGTGCCGATCCAGAACACGGTGCCGAGATTGCCGCCATCATTGGCCGTGGTGCCGACGATGGTGGAGCCGAAAGTGCGCTCGTCGAACACATTCTCGACCCTGGCGCGCAGCGCCCAGTTCGGCTGCACCTTCCAGGAACCGCCGATATCGAGCTTGGTGAAGCCCTCGCGCTCGGTGATGGTGCCGTCCAGATTCTCAGCCTCGTAGCCGCCGGTATTATAGGCCAGCCCCCACAGGGTGACTTGGTCGGTCACGGCATAGGTCGCCTGGACGCTCAGCTGATAGTCCGGCAGCGACACGCCATTGGTGCCGAAGAAGATGTTGCCATTGGCGTCGCTGCCATCGGCCCGCGTCGCCTTCATGTCCAGGATCTGGAAATAATTGGCGGTGAAGGTCAGCTTCTTGCTGGCACGCCACAGCACTTCAACCTCCAGCCCCTGCTGGTCCACCGTCATGCTTTCGATGGCGCCGGCATTCCGGCGCGGCACGCCGTCCTGCTCTGTGTCGAACAGCGCGACGTCGAGATGGCCGAAGCTGAAATCCTGCCGCACGCCGATCTCGTAGGTCAGGGATTCGACGATCTCGTCACCGGCACCCACGGAATTCAGCGCATCGCTGCCGAAATTGCCGTACTTCTCGAAGAAGCGGTTATAGCCGGTGGCGACGGAAGCCCGCACCCGCGTATCCGGCAGCACGCTGTAGGCGGCGCCCAGCTCGTAGGACCAGATCCTGTCCTCGGCCAGCGTATCCGCCTGTTCCACGCCGTTCAGCTTCACGTCGTTCTCGAACCAGGTGTGGCGCACACCGGCGGTGACCGCCAGATTGTCGTCGAAACGCAGCGTGTTGATCGATTTCAGCGCGACATCGGTGAAATTCGCATCCCACTGATTGTCCCGCAGATATTCGGTGCGCTTCAGCTCGCCGCCGACCGTGCCGAGATACTGCACGCGGTCGCTCAGCGGCACGTCCAGATAATGATCGGCGAACAGGATGTTGTTGTTGATCTCGCGGTCGCGGCTGCGCGCGGCCCACAGCGTGTGGCTGTCATTGTGGAACAGGCCGGCGCGGATGCTATGTGTGTCGGACAGCCGATGGTCGGCGGTCAGCGCCAGCACGTTGGAGGAGGAGCGGATCGCCTCCTCATTGCCGCTGCGGATGATGTCGGGCTCGGAGCGGTTCATGATGCCCAGCAGCTCGACTCGCGTATCCTCGCTGAAATTGTAGCCGAACTTGCCGAGGCCGCCGCGCACATGCTGCGCGTCCAGATTCTCGGGATCGCCATCATAGGCGGCCTGCAGCCAGCTACCGGCGACGTAATAGTCCCACTTCTCCGTACCGTGCGCGACTTCCGCCTGGGTGTTGGCCTCCATGGCGGAACTCAGGTCCAGCGACACTGCCGCATGGTCCTTGTAGCCGCGGCCGGACTTGATGCGGGTCTCCAGCACGCCGCCATCCGTCCCGTCGCCATAGCCGACGGCGCGGCCGCCGCGCAGCACGCCGATGCTCTCGATCGCGATGGAAGGGATGGTGGTGTTGGTGTAGCCGCCGCCTTCCTGGTCCGCCGCCTTGAAGGCCGGCAGCCCGTCGATGGAGCGCGAGGCGCCCCAGTCGCCGGAGGTGCGGATCTTGCTGCCGCCGCCGAAACGGTCGCCGGTGCCCGGCGGGTTGATGATGCCCAGCGTGGAATAGCGCAGCGCATCGCCAGTGTTCACCGGGTTCAGGTTCTGAATGACCGAACCATCGACATAGCTGTTGCTGCGGGCCGATTCGCCGGCCGACTCGACGCTCTGCCGGACCGATTGCGAGCTGTGGATGGTGCCGCTTTCGACCACCACAGGCTCCAGATTATAGGTCTCCGCCGCCGCCGTACCAGCCAGGCAGGCGAGGAAGGCAGCCTTGCCGGTTGCCTTAACCATGCGCTTCATTTCGTCAGCCCCTCCAATTCCAGGATCGCGGCCCCCGCCGCGTTGCAGCGACCCTATGAAGGGAGTGATTTAATTGCAACTGATTCTTAGTTTTAGTCGCAATAAAAGATACTAATCATCAAGCGGCCCTGAAACGAAAAGGCCCCGGCGGGGTGCCGGGGCCGTCTGGAAACGCGGGGATGAAGGGGAAAGTCAGCGCCGGGTGCGGCGCATATTTTCCTGCACCTGCGCCTCGCTGAGCTGGAACCCCAGCAGCACGCGGTAGGCCGGCCCCTGCTTCAGGTCGGCCAGCGGAATGCGCTGCTCCAGCGCGTCGGTGAAGAGCGCCCGGCTCTGGTTGCCCTCGAACGTCACCTCGACCGGGAAGACGCGCTTTGCCACCACCGCGCCGTCCGGCGCCTGAATGGCCGAGAAATATTCAAGGCGGACAACCCGTTCCTGATTGGCCGGGCCGCGGGCGATCTGGATCGGGATGGTAATCGCCACCCGCAGGGCATCGTCGTCATAGACGCATTCGCCGGCCAGATCGCCGATCCGGGCCTCGAACAGCACATCGGTTAGGTCGCGCCCTTCCCCCGGGCGGTACTGCGTCACCCGGTCCAGATTGGCGACGACACGCGCATCCGGGCAGGCCGGCGGCGGCGCCGACGGGCCAAACAGCGAACCGCAGCCGGCCAGCAGCAGGGCCGGCAGCGCGACGAGGGCGAAGAGGCGCGGGAAACTGGTCGGTCGGGTCATGTAACGGCGCTGCCCATGGCTGGAGCGGAAAAGGGACCGCCCCTCTATAGCCTGTCCCGCGCTTCGCCGCAAAACCCGGTTTCACCCTTGGGCCGGCTGTATTAGGGTGGCGCCAGGTCACGCACCATATGAATGAGATGACAAAACCGCCCCTGACCCTCCTGCTTGCCGGCCCGCGCGGCTTCTGCGCCGGGGTTGACCGCGCCATCCAGATCGTCGAACGATCGCTGGAGAAATTCGGCGCGCCGGTCTATGTGCGCCACGAGATCGTGCACAACCGGTTCGTCGTGGAATCGCTTGAGAAGAAGGGTGCGGTCTTCGTCGAGGAGCTGGACGAGGTGCCGGTGGACGCGCCGGTCGTGTTCTCCGCCCATGGCGTGCCGAAATCGGTGCCGGCCGAGGCGGAGCGCCGCAAGATGGTCTATCTCGACGCCACCTGCCCGCTGGTCAGCAAGGTGCACCGCGAGGCTGAGCGGCATTTCGCGGCGGGGCGGCTGATCCTGCTGATCGGCCATGCCGGCCATCCGGAAGTGATCGGCACGATGGGCCAGCTGCCCGACGGCGCGGTGCGGCTGATCGAGACCGTCGCCGAGGCCGAGACCATCGAGCTGCCGGCCGACCGCGAGATCGCCTATGTGACGCAGACCACCTTGTCGGTGGACGATACCGCCGGAATCATCGCGGCGCTGCGCAAGCGCATCCCGCAGCTCGCCGCGCCGAAGCAGGAGGATATCTGCTACGCAACCACCAACCGGCAGCAGGCAGTAAAGGCGATTGCCGCGCGCTGTGAGGCGATCCTTGTGATCGGTGCGCCGAATTCCTCCAACTCCAAGCGGCTGGTCGAGGTGGCGCGCGTCGCGGGCTGCCCGAAAGCCATGCTGCTGCAGCGCGCCGACCAGATGGACTGGTCCTTCCTGGACGGCGTGACGCGGCTGGGCGTGACCGCCGGCGCCTCCGCGCCCGACGTGCTGATCGAGGAACTGATCGATGCCTGCCGCCAGCGCTTCGACGTGACGGTCGAGGAGGTGATCACGGCGGAGGAAGATATCCATTTCAAGCTGCCCAAGGCGCTCAGCGCATGACTGGGCTCCGGCACATCGCTCCCGTCTCCTTCACCGTGCGCTGATCCATGGCCGTCTATACCGCCGTCTCCGACGAGGATTTGCAGGCATTCGTCGCCAGCTACGATATTGGCGAGGTGACCAGCTTCGCCGGCATCGCCGAGGGCGTTGAGAATTCCAACTTCATGCTGCGCACCACCACCGGCAGCTACATCCTCACCCTCTACGAAAAGCGGGTGAATCCCGAGGATCTGCCATTCTTCCTGGGGCTGATGGAGCATCTGGCGGCCAAGGGCATGGCCTGCCCAACGCCGCTGCACGACCGCGAGGGCCGCACGCTGCGGACGCTGAACGGCAAGCCGGGGGCGATTATCAGCTTCCTGGACGGCATGTGGCCGCGCCGCATCCAGCCGCAGCATTGCACGGGTGTCGGCATCGCGATGGGCCAGCTGCACACCGCCGGCGCCGATTTCACCATGACCCGCCGCAACGGGCTCACGCTGGAAGACTGGCGGCCGCTGTTCGAGAAGTCGGAAGGCCGTGCCGACGAGGTCTGCCCCGGCCTTGCCGACATGCTGCGCCGGGAACTGGATTACCTGGAGGCACACTGGCCGCGCGACCTGCCGCGCGGCGTCATCCATGCCGATTTGTTTCCCGACAATGTGTTCTTCAAGGGCGCCGAGCTGAGCGGCGTCATCGACTTCTACTTCGCCTGCACCGACGCGCTGGCCTATGACATCGCGGTCTGCCTGAACGCCTGGTGCTTCGAGCCGGATGGCAGCTTCAACATCACCAAGGCGCGCCTGATGCTGAGCGCCTATGCGCGGCTGCGCCAGCCGAGTGAGGCCGAGATCGCGGCGCTGCCCGTACTATGCCGCGGGGCGGCGATCCGCTTCCTGCTGACCCGGCTCTATGACTGGCTGAACCATCCCGAAGGCGCCTTCGTGAAGCCGAAGGACCCGATGGAATATGCCCACAAGCTGCGCTTCCACCAGCGCGCCAGCGGCCCCGGCGATTACGGCATCACCGCCGCAGCCGCCGCGCAATGAGCCAGCCCATCGTCGAGATCTATACGGATGGCGCGTGCAGCGGCAATCCGGGACCGGGCGGCTGGGGGGCTATCCTGCGCTATGGACGGCACGAGAAGGAACTGTCCGGCGCGGAGCCCGCGACCACCAACAACCGCATGGAGATGACGGCGGCGATCATGGCGCTGGAGGCGCTGACGCGGCCTTCCACGGTGGAGCTTTATACCGATTCGACCTACCTGCGTGACGGCATCCTGAAATGGCTGCCCTCCTGGAAGAAGCGCGGCTGGCTTACCGCGGACAAGAAGCCGGTGAAGAATGTCGATCTCTGGCAGCGGCTGGAGACGGCGCTGGGGCCGCACCGCGTCACCTGGCACTGGGTGAAGGGCCATGCCGGCCACCCGGAGAATGAACGCGCCGACAAGCTGGCCGTCGAGGCGATCAAGCAGGTGCGATAGGGAATTTTCTCCCCTCACCTGTCATCCACGCCACCCGCATTCAGCTCCACCCGTCACCCCCGGCCTTGTGCCGGGGGTGACGGGTGGAGGAACGGCGCCGCAGGTGATTCCAATTTCTTTCCCTCTCCCCTGGAGGGAGAGGGTTGCGCAGCCTTGTGAGCGAAGTGAGCTAGGCGGAGCTGGGTGAGGGGGGCCAAGCACCAAGTCCTCACCCTGTACACCTACTTCCCGAACTTCGCCTTCGCCTCGATGCGGCGGCGGTGCAGCACCGGCTCGGTATAACCATTCGGCTGCTCGCGGCCCTTGAACACCAGGTCGCAGGCGGCGGCGAAGGCGACGCTGCCGTCGAAATCCGGCGCCATCGGGCGATACAGCGGGTCGCCCGCATTCTGCTTGTCGACCACGGCGGCCATGCGCTTCATGGTTTCCATCACCTGCGCCTCGCTGGCGATGCCGTGATGCAACCAGTTGGCAATGTGCTGGCTGGAGATGCGCAGCGTCGCGCGGTCCTCCATCAGCCCGACATTGTTGATGTCCGGCACCTTGGAGCAGCCGACACCCTGGTCGATCCAGCGCACGACATAACCCAGGATGCCTTGCGCGTTATTGTCCAGCTCCTGCTGCACCTCCTCGGGCGACCAGTTCGGCCGGTCGGCCAGCGGAATGGTCAGGATGTCGTTCAGGCTGGCGCGCGGGCGGCTCTTCAGCGCCTCCTGCCGGGCCGCCACATCGACCTTGTGATAGTGCATGGCGTGCAGGGTGGCCGCCGTCGGCGAGGGCACCCAGGCGGTGTTGGCGCCGGCCATCGGATGGCCGATCTTCTGCTTCAGCATTTCCGCCATCATGTCCGGCATGGCCCACATGCCCTTGCCGATCTGCGCCCGGCCGCGCAGGCCGCAGGCCAGGCCGGTATCGACGTTCCAGTCCTCATAGGCCTTGATCCAGGATGTAGCCTTCATGTCGGCCTTGCGGATCATCGGGCCGGCCTCCATCGAGGTATGCATCTCGTCGCCGGTGCGGTCGAGGAAGCCGGTATTGATGAACACCACCCGGTCCTTCGCGGCGCGGATGCACTCCTTCAGATTGACGGTGGTGCGCCGCTCCTCGTCCATGATGCCCATCTTCAGCGTGTTGGGCTTCAGACCCAGCACCTGCTCGACACGGCCGAACAGCTCGTTGGCGAAGGCGACTTCCTCCGGCCCGTGCATCTTCGGCTTCACGATGTACATGGACCCGGCGCGGCTGTTGGCGAGGCCGCCCTTGCGCTCCAGATCGACGATGGCGATCAGCGCGGTCATCACGCCGTCGAGGATGCCTTCCGGCACTTCCTTGCCGTCCTTGTCCAGCACCGCATCGATGGTCATCAGATGGCCGACATTGCGCACCAGCATCAGGCTGCGGCCCGGCAGGGTGAGGCTGCCGCCGGTCGGCGTCTTGTAGGTGCGGTCCGGGTTCAGACGACGCACGACGGTCTTGCCGCCCTTCTCCAGCTCCGCCGTCAGCGTGCCGTTCATCAGGCCCAGCCAATTGCGATAGACGGCGACCTTGTCCTCGGCATCGACGGCGGCGATGGAATCCTCGCAGTCCTGGATCGTGGTAACGGCCGATTCCAGCACGACATCGGCGATCTTCGCCAGATCGGTCTTGCCGATGGGGTGGCTGGCATCGATGCGGATTTCCGCATGCAGCCCATTATGCGACAGCAGGACCACGGACGGGGCGTCGGCCTCGCCCTGATAACCAGCGAACTGCGCCGGACCCTTCAGACCCGTCTTGCTGCCGCCGGTCATGGCGACCGCCAGCCGGCCGCCCTCGACCGCATAACCGGTGGCATCCTTGTGGGAACCTGAAGCCAGCGGGAAGCTGTCATCCAGGAAGGTACGGGCATAGCCGATCACCTTCTCGCCGCGCTTCGGATTATAGCCGCCGGAACGGGTCGCCCCATCCTCCTCCGAAATCGCATCGGTGCCGTACAGCGCATCGTACAGGCTGCCCCAGCGCGCATTCGCCGCGTTCAGCGCATAGCGGGCGTTCATCACCGGCACCACCAGCTGAGGGCCGGCGATCCGGGAGATCTCCGGATCGACATTCTCGGTGGAGACGGCGAAGTCCGGCCCCTCCGGCAGCAGATAGCCGATCTCCTGCAGAAAGGCCTTGTAGTCGGCCAGGTTGAAGGGCTTGCCCTTGCGCGCCTTGTGCCAGGCATCGATCTTCGCCTGTATCTCGTCGCGCTTCGCCAGCAGGGCACGGTTCTTCGGCGCCAGATTGTGCACGATGGCGTCCAGCCCGGCCCAGACATCGGCGGCCTTGCGCCCGGTCTGCGGGATCACCTCGTCATTCACGAAATCGTACAGTACCCTGGCGATCTTAAGACCGCCGACCTCGACACGCTCGATCATGCCCGCCTCCATCCGGCTTGTTTCATGGCGTTGTTCTAAGCCAACGGTACAGGCTGACAAGCCGGTTTTCCCAACAGGCGGAAATAAATCTCATTTATTTTTCTTGGGCCGTGCATCCGGCTCGCGTATTCGGATCACATGACCGCAACCGACCTCTGGCGCCCGATGACACCATCCGACCTGCCCGCCGTGCAGGCTGCGGGAGAGATCGTGCATCCGCTCTATCCGGAATCGCCTGCGGTAGCGGCGGAGCGGCTGATGCTCTATCCCGCCGGCTGTCTGGTAGCGGAACGGGACGGGCAGCTGCTGGGCTATGCGGTCAGCCATCCGGCGCTGCTCGGCCGGCCGCCGGCGCTGGATTCGCTGCTGGGCCGCCTGCCGGTGAGGCCGGACTGCCTGTATCTGCATGACATCGCCCTGCTGCCTGCGGCGCGCGGGCTGGGGCTGGGGGCGGCGCTCGTCGCCCTGCTGCTGAGACTGGCGAAGGCGGAGGGATTGCCCCTGCTGGCCCTGACAGCGGTGAACAATTCCGCCGGCTACTGGCAGCGCCAGGGCTTTACGCCGCATCAGCCCGATGCCGTGCTTGCCGCGAAGCTGGCCAGCTATGGTGAGGATGCGCTGTATCTGGTACGCGCCGTGGATTAGCCTCTCTCCCGAACGCTTAACCAAGGGAGGCTCCAATGAGCATCGAACGCATCGACATCACCACCGGCCCCGGCCCGATCATGAGCCGCACCGTCATCCATGGCGACATGGTCTATCTGTGTGGCCTGACCGCCAAGGATCGCAGCGCCGATGTGAAAGGCCAGACGCAGGAAATCCTGAACACCATCGATTCCTATCTCGCCAAGGCCGGCACCGACAAGTCGAAGCTGCTGACCGCGCAGCTCTGGCTGAAGGACATGAAGGATTTCCAGGCGATGAATTCGGTCTGGAACGCCTGGGTCGATCCGAAGAACCCGCCGGCCCGCGCCTGCGTGAATGCCGAGATGGCATTCCCCGACATCCTGGTCGAGATCATGGTGACGGCGGTAAAGTGACCCTGCCCGAACGATTCGGCATCATCGCGACGGAGCGGCTGTCGATCAGCCTCGGCACCGCCCATCGCGGTTTTGTCTCGGTTTGCACCGTGCCGTCCGACACCAGTGCCGGCATCGAGGGCCAGGTCGCCCAGGTGCTGGCAACGCTGGACGGGCTGCTGGCAGAGGCCGGGACCGGCAAGTCCCGGCTGCTGACTGCCACAGTCTGGCTGCGCCGGATGGCCGATTATCCGGGCATGGTGGCGGCGTGGAACCGCTGGGTCGATCCGGCGAATGCGCCGGCCCTGACCTGCTGCCGCGCCGACATGGCCCGCCCGGACATATTGGTCGAGATCAAGCTGACCGCCGCGCGCTGAAAGGATGACCCGATGAAGATCCCCGCCCTGCCCTTCACCGCGACCGACTGGTCCAAGGTGCCGGCCACCCGCCACCCCGGCGAGACCGGCGAGGCGCTGTGGCGCACGCTGGAGGTCGGCGACATCCGCATCCGAATGGTGGAATATTCGCCCGGCTACCTGGCCGATCACTGGTGCGACCGCGGCCATATCCTGCTGGTGCTGGAGGGCGAGCTGGAAAGCGAGCTGAAGGACGGCCGCAAGAATGTGCTGACGCCGGGCATGGGCTATCAGGTCTCCGACTTCGGGGATTCTCCGCACCGTTCCTCGACGCGCACCGGGGCGAAGATCTTCATCGTCGATTGAAGGCAGCCTACTCCGCGTAATCGAGCGGGACGGCGGTGGTGTATTTGATGACCTCCATCGCGAAGCTGGAGCTGACATCGGTGATCTGCGCGCGCTGGATCAGCCGCTTGTAGAAGGCGTCATAGGCCGCGATATCGGGCACCAGCACACGCAGCAGATAGTCGATCTCGCCGCTCATCCGGTAGAACTCCACCACTTCCGGGAAGTCGCGCACGGCCCGCGAGAAACTCTCCAGCCATTCCGCATCGTGCCGGCTGGTGCGCACCGCGACGAACACCGTCACTCCGACATTCAGCTTCTCCGGGTCCAGTAGCGCCACCCGGCCACGGATCACGCCCGCCTCCTCCAGCCGCTGGATACGCCGCCAGCAGGGCGAGGGCGACAGCCCGACCTCGCGCGCGATTTCCGCCAGCGACAGCGAGGCATCCTCCTGCAGTACAGCAAGAATTCGCCGGTCCAGATCATCCAGAGGCACAGTTTTCTTCATATGGAGAATTATGAAGAAAATTTTTCTGCGATCAGCCGAAATTTGACGGAAATTCGCAAATTCTTTTGCGAGCGCTGGGATATCCTATGAAAAACAAGCTTCTAGGAGGCCTTCATGTCCCTGCGCACCCTCTTTACCGAACATCCGAAATCGGTCGGCGAAAGCTATTTCGAGCATATGGGGATGGCCTTCTCCTTCTCCGGGCGCATGCTCGTCGCCGGGCTGGCCTGTTTCATCCATGGGGTGTTCCCGTTCCTGTGCGTGAAGACCGGCTCGATGGCGATCACCGAACTGCATGGCCGCATGGTCACCAACCGCAGCAAGCTGGACCGCCAGCAGGTATCGGCTGCCCCCCAGGGCGCCCATCAGGGTGCCGGCGACTGATCATCCCCGTGATCGCCCTGGACGGCGCGAGCTGACTCGAACCGGCTCAGCGCTTCCTCGAAGATCGTCGGAAATCCGTGCTGCGGCCCGTCGGAGACCGATCCATTGCCCGGTCTGGCCGCCGCCTTTTCCCGCCGGCTGGTTGAAAGCCGGAAATACAGCAGGGAAAACGTCCGCAGGGACGAGGCAAGGCTGTCGCTGTTGCGCCGCGACTCCACCGCATCGCAGACCGCATCGATTGCCATTTCCTCGCGTGCGCAGATATCCGCCAGCGCATCCCAGATCGCAACCTCAAGGCTGACGCTGGTCCGGCGGGCGGCGACCCGGACATTGCGGCGCACCCGTGCGCCATTGCGCAGGCTGCCTTCCCCGCCGAAACTCAGCCCTGTCTTCCGCTTCCGACGGTCTTGTCCCGCACCGTCTGCCGTGCCGTCCGCCGACCCGTCCCCGTGTCGTCGCCCCTTGCGCATCGCCCCGACCCCATCGCGGCCAAACGCCCCTTTTTAGGCGCGGCCCAGAGTTGCACACAATCGTAGGGCTACTTTGCAGCAATCGACACAGGGGCACAACCCTGCGTATCAAACGTGGGCAAGGATCGCTTTGAAGTTGATAGCCTGCGAGTCGTTATCGGCAAATCAGGCCGCACTCTTTGGCGGCGGCGAGACGCGCATGAGCGTGATCTGGTGGCGCTGCTTGCGCAATATCTCGAAGCGGAAGCCATAGAAGGTGAAGACCTGGCCAACCTCCGGTATTTGCCGGGATTCCTGCAGCACGAGGCCGGCGATGGTGGAGGCTTCCTCGTCCGGCAGGTTCCAGTCGAACTCCCGGTTGAGATCACGCAGCGTGACCGTGCCATCGACCAGGAAGGACCCGTCGGGCTGCGCACGCACGCCGACCACGGCGACATCATGCTCGTCGGAAATCTCACCGACGATCTCCTCCAGAATATCCTCCAGCGTGACGATGCCCATCAGCGTGCCGTACTCGTCGATCACAAGGGCGAAATGCTCACGGCGCGTACGGAAAGCCTGCAACTGGTCCAGCAGCGTGGTGGTGTCGGGGATAAACCAGGGCGGGCTGGCCAGCGCCGCCATGTCGATGCCCTTCATGTCGCCGCCATGGCCGCGCAGCTCACGCAGCAGCGCCTTGGCATGCAGCACGCCGATGATGTTGTCCTGGTCCTCGCGCCACAGCGGGATGCGGGTATAGGGGCTGTTCAGCACCTGGTCGATGATGTCGTCTGGCGGCAGGTCCGCATCGATCATCACCACATTCTTGCGGTGGGTCATGATCTCGCCGACCTCGACATCGCCGAGGTCGAGCACGCTGTGCAGCATGGCGCGCTCGTGATGCCCCTCGCCTTCCTCGCCCTGATGCAGCTCGATGGCGCCGCGCAGTTCCTCCTCGCTGGCGTCGGAGCCCAGATCGCCGGTGATCGGCACCCCGAACAACCGGAAGATGCCGCGCACCAGCAACTGCACCGTGCGCGATACCGGGGCGAACAGCAGCACAACCAGCCGGATCGCCGGCGCAACCAGCAGCGCCAGACGGTCGGCATTGTTCAGCGCGAAGGTCTTCGGCAGCACTTCCGAGAACACCACGACAACTGCCGTCATGATCAGCGTTGCCCAGGCCACGCCCTCTGGGCCAAACAGCGTGATCATGATGCTGGTGGTCAGCGAGGCCGCCAGGATATTGACCAGATTATTGCCGATCAGGATGGCGCCGATCAGCCGTTCGCTCTGCGCGCGCAGGGTGTTGACGATGTTTGCCGGCTTGCTGCCCTTTTTGGCGAGCTGATGCATGCGCGCCCGCGATGCCGCGGTGAAGGCGGTCTCACTGCCGGAGAAGAAGGCAGACAGCAGCAGCAGGACAACGATGGCGGCGAGGTTGAGCCAAAGCTCGGGAGTCATTTCCGGTCAGCTTTCGATGGAAGTGGCGAGCATGTCGCGGACCGCCTGGACATCCACGTCCTGCGTAATGAAGGCCTTGCCGATGCCCCGCGCCAGGATGAAGGTGATCCGGCCATCCGCGACTTTCTTGTCCTTGGCCATGTGGCCCAGCAGCTCGTCCACCGACCAGTGCTGGCGGCCGGCGACCTCCAGCGGGCTGACGCGCAGGCCGACATCCTGAAGATGCCGGCGCGCGCGCACCGCATCCTCCGCCGGGCACAGGCCCAGCCGAGCCGACAGGTCGAAGGCCATGACCATGCCGATGGCAACCGCTTCGCCATGCAGCAGCATCTCGCCGAAGCCGGTCTCCGCCTCCAGCGCATGGCCGAAAGTGTGTCCCAGATTCAGCAGGGCGCGGTCGCCTGTCTCCTTCTCGTCGCGGGCGACGATGGCGGCCTTGGCCGCGCAGCTGACCTTCACCGCATGCCGGCGCTTTTCCATATCGCCGGCAACGAGGGCGGCGCCGTTCGCCTCCAGCCAGGCGAAGAACTCCGCATCGCCCAGCAGCCCGTATTTCGCCACCTCGGCATAGCCGGCCAGCAACTCGCGGCGCGGCAGCGTATCCAGTACGCCGGTATCGGCCAGCACCAGGCGCGGCTGGTGGAAGGCGCCGACCAGATTCTTGCCGTGACGGGTGTTGATGCCGGTCTTGCCGCCGACGGAGCTGTCCACCTGGGCCAGCAGCGTGGTCGGAATCTGGATGAAGTCGATGCCGCGCAGCAGGATCGCCGCGGCGAAGCCGGTCAGGTCGCCGATCACACCGCCGCCCAGCGCCACCAGCGTGGTGCGGCGTTCGATGCGGGCATCCAGCAGATCGTCGAGCAGCGCCTGCAGCCGGTCGAACCGCTTGCTGCCCTCGCCGGCCGGCACGACCACCGAGGCCGCGTCGATGCCGGCGGCACGGTAGCTCTCTTCAACGGTCTTCAGGTGCAGCGGCGCCACATGGCTGTCGGTGACGATGATGACACGCGGCTGGCGCAGCACCGGGCGCGACAGCATGCCGGCCCGGGCCAGCAGCCCCTCGCCGATCTGGATGTCATAGGCGCGGCCGGCGAGATCGACCGACAGCGTGTCGTAATCGGCGGCGGCGGAAGAGGCAGCGTTGGAAAGAGCGGTCACGAGGCGGCAGTCCGTTCGGTAAGGGTCTCTTCGCGGTCCAGGAAACCGGTCAGCGCGGCCAGTACGCGGTCCACCGTTTCCTCGACCGGGCCGGGGGCCGTATCGACCACAATATCCGCCTCGGCGTAAATCGGATAGCGGTCCGCGATCAGCTTTTCCAGCACGGCGCGCGGGTCGCCCTGTTTCAGCAGCGGCCGGTTGCTGCGCTTGGCGACACGCTCCAGCAGCGTCTCCAGATCGGCGCGCAGCCAGATGGTGACGGCCTGCTGCTTCAGCCGGGCGCGGGTCTGCACGTTCACGAAGGCACCGCCACCGGTGGCCAGCACATGCAGGGGCTCGCTTTCCAGCAGCCGCTGGATCACGCGCCGCTCGCCATCGCGGAATTCCGGCTCGCCGTGACGGGCGAAGATTTCCTCGATGGTGCAGCCCGCTGCTTCCTCAATCGCGGTATCCGCATCGATGAAGGGCAGGCCCATCCGCGCGGCGAGGCGGCGGCCGACGGCCGATTTGCCGGCGCCCATCAGGCCAACCAGCGCGATGGTCTTGGGGATATGTTTCGGTACCATTGTCATCCACATATCATCGGCAATGCGGCGCGCATGGCAAGAGACTCTCCCGCCAGGGCGCAGGACCTGCCCACTGGCCTGCCGGTGGGGGCTTCGTTGAAAGCCCGCGCCAGCGCCGTTAAAGTGGCGTTCATGAATGGATATGCCGCGAAAATGCCATTGAGCATGTATATATAGTCGCAATTATCCATCCCGGCAGCTTTTTCGCCTTTATCTGCACAGCGCATCGGTTTCCATGCTCAAGGCTCTTCTCGTCTTCATCGTCCTGCTTCTGCTTCTCATCGTTGGCGGCGGCGCCTTTCTGGTTTCAGGCAATGTCGCGCCGCCGACCACGCCGGTCGAGAAGGTGATCCCGAATGACCGTTTCAAGAACTAGCCGCGCCGCACGGGCGTCCGGCCTGGCGCTCGCCCTTGCGCTTGCTGCCCTGCCGGCCCTGGCGCAGAGCAGCGGCCAGCCGCTGCGCCTGTTCCCGCTGCCGGGTCAGGATGAGCGCCCGCCGACGGCGGCACCGCAGCCCTCCCAGAGCCCTTCTCCGGGAACCCTGCCGGGTTCGGCAACCGACCGTGCCGCGCCGGCTGCGCCATCGCAAACCGGCCCCCTGCAAGGTACTCCCCTGCAGACGGACGGCACGCCCTCGCTGCGCGTCCCGATGCCGGTCCCGGTGTCCAGCAATATGCTGCCAGCCCCCACGCTCGATTCGCTGGGCACGGCCGGGCAGGGATTCGGACAAGATATCTGGAACGGTACGCCGCGCGCCGTGGCGCAGCGGCTGCTGGAATCCCTGCCGGAAATGCCCGGCAGCCACACCCCCCATTCGGTACAGCGCCGGCTGCTGATCTCGCCCGCTCTGCTGCCCCCGGCCGCCGCCGAGGAAGGGCCGGAAGGTACCGTGCTGACGATCCGGGCGCAGGCCCTGCGTGAGATGGGCGCGCTGGATGATCTCTCCGCACTGCTCGACAATTTGCCGCGGAGCGCGCAGAGCGAGGGGCTGAGCCGGCTGTCGCTGGAAACCCACCTGCTGCGCGGCCAGGACGAACAGGCCTGCGCCATCGCCCGCAATGTCGGCGGCACCTATGGCAGCGCCTTCTGGCGCCGCGCGCAGATCGTCTGCGATGCGCTGGCGCGGGAAAGCAGCCGGGTCGACCTCGGCATGACCGTGCTGCGCGAGATGCGGGTGCCGGAAGACCGTGCCTTCAACCGGCTGATCGATGCCGTCATGGGCCACACGGTGGTGCTGGACAGCCTGCCGGCGCCGACCGCGCTGCATCTGGCGCTGCTGAAGGCGGCGAACATGCCGGTGCCGGCTGACGCCGTGGCGGACGCGCCGCCGGCCGTGCTGGCCGCACTGGCCAAAAGCGATTATCCCGCCGCCGAGATCAGCATCGCCGCCGCCGAGCGCGGGCTGGCGCTGGGCATCGTCCCCGCCGAACGGCTGGCAGCCCTGTACAAGGCCTATCCCGCGACCCCGGCGCAGCTTGCCGGCGCCATCGCGGCGGCCGAGAAGAAGTCCGACATCGCCAGCCGCGCCCATCTGTTCCGGCTCGCCAGCGAGGAGAGCGTACCGCTCGCCCGGACGGAGGCCATCGCCGCCGCGCTGCGCATCGCCCAGGACAGCGGTGACTATGCAGCGACCGCGCGGCTGTATGCGGGGCTGATCGCCGGCATGCAGCCGACCGGCGAGATGATCTGGTTCGCCGAACCGGCAGCGCATGCGCTCTATGCCGCCGGCAAGACCGAAGAGGCCCGCCCCTGGCTGCTGGCGATCCGGGATCGCGGCCGCTTTGACGAGATGGCGGCGACGGCCTGGCTGCGGCTCTGGCCGCTGGCGCGGCTGGCCGGTGACGATACCGCCACCGTCTGGGAAAACACCGCACTGGAAGCGTCCCTGAACGCGCTGATTGCCGCCCGCCCGAACGAAGGACCGGCACGTGCCACCCTGCTGACAGCGCTGCTGGATGCCAGTGGCGAGCCGGTGCCCTCCACGCTGTGGCGCGGCTGGCTGGACGGGCCCTACAGCCAGGCCACTGCCCTGCCCTCGCCGACGCTCTGGTTCGCACTCGAAAGCGCCACTCAGGAAGGCCGCACCGGCGAGACACTGGCGCTGGCGCTGGTCGCCGCGGGCAGCGAGCCTCTGGAACAGGTCGATACCGTGCCGCTGCGCCGTATCGTGCAGGCGCTGCGCCAGGCCGGCCAGCCGGAAGCCGCGCGGCAGCTGGCGCTGGAAGCCGCCATCGCGCACGGCTTCTAGCCGGAACGCCGGACGATGCCCACCGGTCATGCTGTCGAGACCTTCCTGGAAATGCTGGTCGCCGAGCGCGGCATTGCCGCCAATACGCTGCAGGCCTACCGGCGTGACCTGGAGGATTTCACGGATTTTCTGACCCGGCGCAAACGCAGCACCGATGCGGCCAGCACCGCCGATATCCGGGACTATATGGCCGGGCTGTCCCGGGCCGGCATGGCGGCCAGCACCTCTGCCCGACGACTGTCGGCGCTGCGGCAGTTCCACAAATTCCTGCATGCCGAGGGTTTCCGCGAGGACAATCCCTGCACCGTGGTCGATGCGCCGCGCCGTAGCCGCCCCTTGCCGAAGATCCTGAGCGAGGCGGAGGTCGAAAGACTGCTGGATGCCGCCTCCGCCCTGCCGGGACCGGAGGGCGTGCGCATGCTGGCGCTGCTGGAGCTGCTCTATGCCAGCGGCCTGCGCGTTTCCGAACTGGTCGGCCTGCCGCTGGCGGCAGTGACGCGCGATACCGGCATGCTGATCGTGCGCGGCAAGGGCGGCAAGGAACGCATGGTGCCGCTGACCGAGGCCGCCATCCGCGCGGTCGCGGCCTATCGGGAGGACCGCGATGCCTTCCTGAAGGAGGGACAGAAATCGCCCTTCCTGTTCCCCTCGCGCGGCGAGAGCGGGCACCTCACCCGGCATCGTTTCGCGCAGCTGCTGAAGGAGCTGGCGATTGCCGCCGGCATTGACCACGAGAAGGTGTCGCCGCATGTGCTGCGCCACGCCTTCGCCAGTC
>NZ_JAKUSO010000047.1:0-28131 GCF_022449305.1 Oceanibaculum sp.
GGGCGCAAGCTGAACCTACTGGTCTCCGAGGACGAGCTGGCGAAGCGCAAGGCGGCCTGGACGCCGCCCAGGCCGCACTACCAGCGCGGCTATGGCGCGATCTTCCAGAATCACATCACCCAGGCGGACAAGGGCTGCGACTTCGACATTCTCGAAGCCGGCGAACCCACGCCGGAACCGGAGATCCACTGATGGAACTACCCCGCAACGCGTTCAAGAAGAACCTTGCCGAAGGCAAGCTGCAGCTGGGTTTCTGGTCGGCGCTGTGCAGCCCGATCGTCGCCGATATCCTGTCCGAGGCCGGCTATGACTGGCTGGTGCTGGATGCCGAGCATTCGCCGAACGATCCCGTCGATCTGATGCACCAGCTGATGGCGATGGAACATCAGCAGACCACCATGCCGGTGATCCGCGTGCCCTGGAACGACCAGGTGTTCATCAAGCGCGTGCTGGATGTCGGCGCGCGCACCCTGCTGGTGCCAATGATCGAGACTGCCGAGCAGGCCCGCGCCGCGGTCGCCGCCTGCCGCTATCCGCCCGAGGGCATGCGCGGCGTCGCCGGATCCGTGCGCGCCAGCCGCTATGGCCGGATCAAGGACTATCACAAAAAGGCCAATGCCGAGATTTGCCTGCTGCTGCAGGTCGAAACCAAGCCCGGCCTCGACGCGCTGGAGGAAATCGCGGCGGTCGAGGGCGTGGATGGCGTGTTCATCGGCCCGGCCGACCTGTCGGCGGCGCTGGGCTATCTCGGCGACAACCGCAACCCGGCGGTGCGCGAGGCGATCCTCGGCGCGCTGTCCCGGCTGAAAAAGGCCGGCAAGCCGGCCGGCATCCTGGCGCCGGTCGAGGAAGACGCGAAGTTCTGGATCGACCAGGGCTTCGGTTTCGTCGCGCTGGGCAATGACGCGGCGCTACTGGCGCGCCAGGCAGAGGCGCTGTGCGCCCGTTTCAAGGGGAAGTGAGCATGAGTGGGGAAATCACGGTCAAGGCAGATGTCCTGGCCGAGCAGATGACGGCGATCTTCCGGGCCTGGGGCATGGCGGAGGACGCTGTCGGCAAGTGCGTCGAGATCATGCTGGAAGCCGATCTTATGGGCATCGATTCGCACGGCGTGACTATGCTGCCGACTTATGAGCAGCTGTTCAAGGATGGCCGGCTGGAGATGAATCCAGAGGTCAAGGTGGTGAAGGAAACGCCGGTCATGGCGATGATCGATGGCGGCGGCAGCCTTGGCCACTACCCGTCCAGCATCGCCATGGATCTTGCCATCGAGAAGGCCAAGAAGGTCGGTATGGCGGCCGTCACGGTGCGTCACTCCAACCATTACGGGGCGGCCGGCGTCTATGCGCTGCGCGCCGCGCGGCACGGGCTGATCGGCATCTCCACCTCGTCGGTGTGGAATCCGGCCATCGTGCCTACTCGCGCGGCGGAGCCGATGTTCGGCACCAACCCTTTCGCCTTCGCCGCGCCGACGCGCAAGAACCGTCCCTTCCTGCTGGACATGGCGACCAGCACGGTCGCCATCGGCAAGCTGAAGCTGGCCTGGCTGGCTGGCAAGACCCTGCCCGAGGGCTGGGCGCTGACGCCGGAGGGCAAGCCGGAGCTGAATGCCGAGCTGGCGATGGCCACGCGCCTGATGACCCCGCTGGGCGGTTCCGGCACGATGAGCAGCCACAAGGGCTATGGCATGGCGGCCATGGTGGAAATCCTGTCCACCATGCTGGCCGGCGCCACCTATGCGCCGCTGCGCAACCGGCCGGAAGGGCATTACGATATTGGCCATTTCTTCTTCGCCCTCGATCCGCACGCCTTCCGCGACGAGACGGATTTCGAGGACGAACTCGACGCCATGATCGACCGGCTGCACAATGCGCGCCCGGTGGATCCGGCGGAACCCGTGCTGGTTCCCGGCGATCCGGAATTCGATCGCCGGGCCAAGCGCGAACGCGACGGCATCCCCATCGCCGGACCGATGGTGGAGATGCTGGCCGGCATCGCGGAGCGGGCCGGCGCACCCTTCACGCTGGCACGGTTGGCGGCCTGATAGGTTTGTGCGACAATTGATTAGGGATATCATGTGCACGCATGGTATTTTTAGAACACTACTTCAATCGGGAGGATAACAATGAGCTTTAAAGTGAAGACGTCTCTTCTGGCTGCGGGCATGGGTGTCGCCCTGCTGGCGTCCGCCGGTGCGCAGGCCCAGACCGTTAAGCTGATGACTGGCCCGCAGGGCGGTTCCTGGTATCCGCTGGGCGGCGCCATCGCGAACTTCGCCGGCAAGGACGGCATGAAGGTGATGGTCCTGCCGGGTGCGGGTATCGCCAATGTGAAGGCCGTGCAGGCCGGCAAGGCCGACATGGGCTTCGCCAACTCGATCTCGACCGTGGACGGTGTCGCCGGCCGCGCGCCGTTCGAGGAGAAGGCGACGAACGTCTGTAACGTCGCGACGCTGTATCCGCAGTATTTCCAGATCGTTGCAAACGCCGACGCCGGCATCAACTCGATTGCCGACCTGAAGGGCAAGGCAATCGCCGTGCAGCCAAAGGGCAACACCGCCGAGTTCATCAGCCAGCAGATCCTCGGCGTCTATGGCCTGAAGTACGAGGATATGAGCAAGGTCAGCTACGTGTCCTACACCGACGCCGTGTCACTGATGAAGGACAACAACGCCCAGGCCTTCACGCTGGGCACCACGGTCCCCGCCTCGGCCATCATGGACCTGGCCTCGGCCCGCGACATCAAGCTGGTCAGCGTCGGCGACGACAAGTTCGCCGAGATGCGCGCCCTTAACCCCGGCTACACCAAGCTGAACATCAAGGCCGGTTCCTATCCGAAGCAGGACAAGGACGTTCAGGCCGTCGGCTATGCCACCCATGTGATCGCGCGCTGCGACCTGGATGAGGACGTCGTCTACAAGATGACCAAGGGCCTGGCGGAGAACAACGAAGACCTGACCTCCATCGTCCGCGTGATGAAGGACACCGATATCAAGGTCATGTCGACCGATACCGGCGTTCCGATGCACAAGGGCGCCGAGAAGTTCTACAAGGAAAAGGGCGTGATGTAATCCATCGCCCGTTTACCGCGTAAAGCCCGCCATTTCCTTCCACGGAAGTGGCGGGCTTTTCCCTATAACCTCAACCGCGCGGCAAAGACGCGGATCGCGACGCCCCGACCGGGCGGTCATCAAAGCCCTTGACGACGTAAAATCGTGGCGTCCTGGGGGAGAGCCCAAACAATGTTCCTTCCTGTTTCCCTGACCCGCTGGATCATAACTCTGGTGGCCGTCAGCATGTCCGCGTTCCACCTTTACATCGCTTTCTTCGGCTCGCCGGACGCCTATGTAATGCGCGGCATGCACCTGGCCTTCGCGCTGGTGCTTGCCTTCCTGATCCTGCCGGGCTGGAAAGGCACGGCGGACCGCCCAAGCCTGATCGACATTGCGCTGCTGCTGGCAGCCGCAGCCTGCGCGATCTATCCGATGGCGAACCTGAACTACATCGTCAACCGGATGTACTATGTCGATGATCCGGTCATGCTGGACTACATCTTCGGCATCGGCCTGATCCTGCTGGTTATGGAGGCGACGCGCCGCGCCACCGGCTGGGCGCTGCCGATCACCGCAAGCGCCTTCCTGCTGTACGGGCTGACTGCCGGCGGCCAGTCGGTCGGGATCATGCTGGATCAGCTGTATCTGACGACCGAGGGCATCTTCGGCATCCCGCTCTACGTCTCGGCGACCTATGTGATGCTGTTCATCCTGTTCGGCTCCTTCGTGGAGAAGAGCGGCGCCGGACAGCTGTTCATGGATTTCGCGCTGGCCCTGGCCGGCCACACCGCCGGCGGCCCCGCCAAGGTCGCCGTCATCACCAGCAGCCTGTTCGGCACCGTGTCGGGCAGCGCTGTCGCCAACGTTATGACCACCGGCACCTTCACCATCCCGCTGATGAAGCGCACCGGCTACCGCCCGGCCTTCTCCGGCGCGGTCGAAGCTGTCGCCTCCACCGGCGGCCAGCTGATGCCCCCGATCATGGGCGCGGCCGCCTTCGTGATGGCGGAGTTTCTGGGCACCTCCTACCTGGCTGTCGCCGCCTTCGCGATCCTGCCAGCCGTGCTGTACTACGTCGCGGTCTTCGTGGCCGTGCATTTCGAAGCGAAGCGCGTCGGCATGGTTGGCCTGCCGAAGCCTGACCTGCCCCGCCTGGGCAAGGTCCTGAGCGAGCGTGGCCACCTGTTCCTGCCGCTGTTCATCATTGTCGGCGTGCTGCTGGCCGGCTACAGCGCCGCCTTCGCCGCGCTGTGCGGCATCGGCTCGGTCATTCCGACCACCTGGCTGCGTGCCAGCACCCGCAGGACCTTCACCCCGATGGTGATCCTGGACGCGCTGGAATCGGGTGCCCGCAACACCCTCGTGGTGGCGCTGGCCTGTGCCTGCGCCGGCATTGTCATCGGCACCATCACCCTGACCGGCCTTGGCCTGGACTTCACCGGCATCGTGCTGGCGATCTCCCAGAACTCGCTGATCATGGCGCTGTTCCTGACCATGGTCGCGGGCATCATCCTGGGCATGGGCCTGCCGACAACCCCGGCCTACATCGTGCAGGTAGCCCTGCTGGTGCCGGCGCTGGTGAAGCTGGGCGTGCAAGTGGAGGCGGCGCATCTGTTCGTGCTGTACTTCGCCGTGCTGTCGGCCATCACCCCGCCGGTGGCGATGGCAGTCTATGCCGCCAACGGCATTTCCCGCGCGGGTCTGGTGGAAAGCAGCTGGGCGGCCGTGAAGCTGGGCCTGACGGGCTATATCATCCCGTTCATGTTCGTCTTCGGCCCGTCCCTGTTGCTGATCGGCGACTGGGACCGCATCCTGCAAACCGTTGTCACCGCCACCGTCGGCGTCGTCTGTCTGGCCGGCGGCCTGCACAGCTACTTCTTCTGGGGCCGTGCGCGGATCTGGGAGCGGGTAATGCTGATCGCCGCGGCGTTCGTGCTGATCAAGCCGGGCCTGCTGACCGATCTGGTCGGCGCTGGCCTGGTTGCGCTGACCATTGCCAGCCAGATCCTGCTGCGTCCCTCGGAGCCGCAGCCGGTTCCGGCCTCGGAGCGCTCCGACGGGAACTAAGGGCGTAAACTAGACCAAACAAGAAGCCGGCCGGCGCTCGACAGCCCGGCCGGTTTCGCGTTAAGGGATTGCCGCTTCAGTACAGACGATGGATACCCAGCCATGACCGACCCGTTCGCCGAATTCGGCATCGACCTCGCCGATCCGGCCGCCTATGCCTTCTGGAACGAGGAGAATGTCCGCTTCTCCGATGTCGATATGCTGGGGCATGTGAACAATGTCAGCTATGCTGCCTATTGCGAATCGGGCCGCGTGCACATGATCCGCGAGGTGGCGACGCGCTGTGGCGTGAAGAACGCCTGGGTCCTGGGCCGGCTGACCATCGACTATGGTGCGGAAGTCACCTTCCCCGCCGTCATGCGCATCGGCACGCGCGCGGTGAAGGTGGGCACCAAGTCGGTGACGATGGGCCAGGGCCTGTTCGTGGACGGTCGCTGTGTCGCCCGCTCGCTGGCGGCTGTCATCGCCTTCGATCTGGAAACCCGCAAGACCATCGCCGTACCGGAACCGGTGAAGCAGGCCATGCTGGCGCTAAGCCCGCAACCGACTGTCGCGGTATAGAACAAGAAAACCCCCGCCACATCGGCGGGGGTTTTGTCTTTCGGATATCAGCCGCTCAGCCCTTTGTCTCGGGAACCTCGGTCAGCAGCGGCTTGCCGGCGAAATGCGCCTTGATGTTGTCGATCATCAGCTGGCCCATAGCGGTGCGCGTCGCGTGGGTGGCGCTGCCAACATGCGGCTGCAGCACGACATTCTCCGTCATCTCGATAAGCGCCTGCGGCACCTGCGGCTCCTTCTCGAACACGTCGAGGCCGGCGCCACCCAGCTTGCCCGACTTCAGCAGCTCGATCATCGCCTGCTCGTCCACCACCGTGCCGCGCGCGACATTGATGAGGATGCCGGTCGGACCCAGTGCCTCCATCACCTCACGGCTGATCAGCTTCGAGGTTTCCGCACCGCCGGGGATGATGACCATCAGCACGTCCACATCGCGCGCCATGTCCACCAGGTTCGGATAGTACTTGTAGGGCACATCCTTCTTCGAGCGGTTGTGATAGACGATGTTCATCTTGAAGGCTGTGGCCCGGTCGGCGATGGCCTGGCCGATGCGGCCCAGACCGACGATGCCCATAGTCTTGCCGGTGATGTTGGTGGTCAGCGGCATCGCCCCTTTCAGCCACTTACCCTCGCGCACGAAGCGATCACCGACGACCAGCTGACGCGCCGTGCACAGCAACAGCCCCATGGCGGTGTCCGCCACCTCATCATTCAGCACGTCGGGCGAGTTGGTGGCGCGGATGCCGTGCTGCTTGCAGTACTGCACATCGATCGTGTCGTAGCCGACGCCGAAATTGGCGACCAGCTCCAGCTTCGGGAACTTCGCCAGGAAATCCGCATTGCAGCCATAGCCGCCGGCGATCACGCGCAGCGTCGGCGCCAGCTCGGCGACCATCTTGTCGGGATCGGGGGCCAGCCAGAGCTTGTGGAGGTTGAACTCCTCCTCCAGCGTCTTCACGGTGCCGGGATAGACGGCACGGGTCAGCAATACATCGGGTTTGTTGCTCACGAATTTTCCTCCGCTTGTTCGGGAATTTGGCAATATGGTTGCGATTTATAGCGGAGATCGCAATCGCCGTCGCGGAAAGGTGCCCTGATGTCCCTGCAAAAGATACTCGGCCAGGTGCCGGTCATCCCTGTGCTGGCAATCCGCGATACGGCGCAGGCGGTGCCGCTGGCCCGCGCGCTGGCGGAGGGCGGCCTCACCATCCTGGAGGTCACGCTGCGCACGCCGGTGGCGCTGGAAGCGCTGCGGCTGATCCGTGAGGCTATGCCGGATATCATGCTGGGAGTTGGCACCGTCCTGCAGCCGGAGGATATGGATCGCGCGGCCAATGCCGGCGCCACCTTTGCCGTCAGCCCGGGCCTGACCAAGACACTGGCCGATGCCGGCCGCTATAGCGGTATCCCGCTGCTGCCGGGCGTGGCCACCGTCTCGGAGATGATGCTGGCGCGCGAACTGGGCTACCGCTCGCTGAAATTCTTCCCGGCCGGGCCGATGGGCGGACCGGCGGCACTGAAGGCCATCGCGCCGGTCATGCCGGACCTCGCCTTCTGCCCGACCGGCGGCGTGACGGCGGAGAACATGGCCGACTATCTGGCCCTGCCGAACGTGTTCTGCGTCGGCGGGTCGTGGGTGGCCCCCGACGCGCTGGTGCAGGCTGGCGACTGGAAAGGCATCACCACCCTGGCCCGCAAGGCGGTCAGCGCCGCCGGGCGGTGATACGCGCTTGGCCTCGCCGGAATCGATGCCCATATCCTTAAGACCTATTGATTACAGAGGCCTTTTCCCATGCCTGCTTTCCGGCGCCCCCACCGCCGCATCGCCCTGCCGGCCCTGACCGTCCTGCTTGCCGCCTTCGTGCTGGCCGCCTGCACCGGCCCCGGCAGTGTCCGCACGGTGCGTGGCGGGATGAGTGACCCCGGCCCCTTCGTGCGCGACCATCTGCAATATGCGGGGCGTGAAGGCCCGGTGCTGGTCGAGGTGCCCGTCGGCGCCATGGGGCTGCCCGGGCCGCAGCTTGCGCCGCGCGTCGCCGACATCATCAGCGGAACGGTCTTCGGCATGACGACGCAGTTCACCGCCGACCGTGCGGCGGTGCAGGAGCCGAACTGGCGCATCATCTTCCTGTTCAACAACGCGCTGAACCTGCGCGCGGACGAGGTCTGCGCGGGCGAGACGCGGCAGAACGCGGAAAGGCCGAGCATGAACACCCTGGCCGTGTTCTGCCACCGCGACAGGATGTACGCATCGGTCAGCGGCTATGCCCAGAATTTTGGAGGTGTCGACGATCCTGCCTTTCGCGCTTACGCGCGGCAGCTCGTCGACGAGCTGTTTCCCCGCAACTCGGATGAGATGCTTCGGCTTGGCGGCTGGGATGATTAGGGGCTGTGACCGCTGGTGATGAGGACGTAAATATGAAGGCGCAGGCAATTCTCCGCCCGCTGACCGAAGGGGACCGCCCGATCTGGCAATCGCTCTGGGATGGCTATTGTGCCTTCTACAAGGTGACGTTGCCGGCCCCGGTCATTGACGGGCTGTGGGAGAAGCTGACCGGCGGCGATCCGGCGATCCACGGCATGCTGGCGGAGAGTGCGGAAACCGGCGAAGCGCTGGGGCTGATGCATTATGTACTGCATCCGCACACCTGGAGCCTGAAGACAGTCTGCTATCTGGAGGATCTGTTCGTGACCGAGGCGGCACGCGGCCAGGGTGTCGGCCGGGCGCTCATCGAATGGCTGGCCGACCGGGGGCGTGACGAAGGCTGGTTCCGGCTCTACTGGCACACGGACGAGGATAACGAGACCGCCCGGCTGCTCTATGACCGGGTGGCAGGCCCCGCCACCATGGTGCGCTACGCCATTCCCCTGACGAAATAGGGCGGGCCTCAGCTCAGCCGGCGCAGCATCGACAGGAAGGTTTCGCGCTCAGTCTCGGAGAGCGGTGCCAGCGTGTCCTGGCTGATACCGAAGGCGGCACCGTAGAGCCCGTCCACCAGCCTTTCGCCGGCCTCCGTCAGCCGCAGCACGGCACGGCGGCGGTCATCGGGGTCGGCCTGCCGGCAGACCAGCTTGCGCGCGATCAGCCGGCGCGAGACACCCTGGATCGTCGCCGGGTCCATCGCCGTCAGCCGGCCCAGATGGTTCTGCGAGAGGCTGCCCTCTTCGCGCAGCTTGGCAAGGGCGGCCCACTGCGTCGGCGTGACCTGATGTTCCTGCATGGCGGCCAGGAAGATCGCCGTCGCCCGCTGATGTGCCCGGCGGAGCAGATGCCCCACCTGAGCCTCCAGCGCGTAGCCAGCCTCCCCCGGTTCCGCCATCCGCCTCAGTTCTTCTTCTCGGGCGGCAGCACCGAACGGATGTGCAGCTCGCGCAGCTGTTCCGGCGTCACCTCGCTGGGGGCGCCCATCAGCAGATCTTCCGCCTTCTGGTTCATCGGGAACAGGATGACCTCGCGGATGTTCGGCTCGTCAGCCAGCAGCATGACGATGCGGTCGATGCCCGGCGCAATGCCACCGTGCGGCGGGGCGCCATAATGGAAGGCGTTCCACAGGGCGGGGAACTTCGCTTCCACCACCGCTTCGGAATAGCCGGCGATCTCGAACGCCTTCTTCATGATGTCCGGGCGATGGTTCCGGATGGCGCCGCTCGACAGCTCCACGCCGTTGCACACCACGTCATACTGGTAGGCCAGGATATCCAGCGGGTCCATGGTCTCCAGCGCCTCCTTGCCGCCCTGCGGCATGGAGAAGGGGTTGTGCGAGAACTCGATCTTGCCGGTTTCCTCGTCCAGTTCGAACATCGGGAAATCGACGATCCAGCACAGCCGGAACACATTCTTTTCCAGCATGTCGAGGTCCTGGCCCAGCTTGGTGCGGGCCTGGCCGGCGAGTTGTGCCGCCTTCAGCGGCTTGTCGCAGGCGAAGAACACCGCATCGCCATCGCCAAGGCCGGTGCGCTGCTTCAGGTCGGCCAGCTTCTCCGGCGACAGGAACTTGGCGATCGGGCCGCGCCCCTCGCCCTCGGCGAACATGATGTAGCCCATGCCCGGCGCGCCCATGCCCTGCGCCCAGCTGTTCATGCGGTCGCAGATCGCGCGGCTGCCGCAGTTCGGCCCCGGAATGGCGCGCACAACGGCGCCCTTCTCGATGTTCTTGCGGAACACGGTGAAGTCGGTGTCGGCGAAGATGTCGGTCACGTCGCTGATGATCAGCGGGTTGCGCAGGTCCGGCTTGTCGGAGCCATATTTCAGCAGCGCCTCGGCAAACGGGATGCGCGGGAACTGGTCCGGCACGCTCCAGTCGGAGAATTCGCGGAACACGCCGGCCAGCACTGGCTCGACCGCTGCGAACACATCCTCCTGCTCGACGAAGCTCATCTCAAGGTCGAGCTGGTAGAACTCGCCGGGGCTGCGGTCGGCGCGGCTGTCCTCGTCGCGGAAGCAGGGCGCGATCTGGAAATAACGGTCGAAGCCGGAGATCATCACCAGCTGCTTGAACTGCTGCGGCGCCTGCGGCAGGGCGTAGAACTTACCCGGATGCAGGCGGCTGGGCACCAGGAAGTCGCGCGCGCCCTCCGGCGAGGAGGCGGTCAGGATCGGCGTCTGGAATTCGGTGAAGCCCTGAGCCACCATCCGGTTGCGGATCGAGGAAATGACCCGGGAGCGCAGCAGGATGTTCTGGTGGATGCGCTCGCGCCGCAGATCGAGGAAGCGGTAGCGCAGGCGGGTTTCCTCACCGGCATCCTCATCGCCCGCCACCTGCAGCGGCAGCACATCGGCGGCCGATTCCACCTCGAAGCTATCGACGCGGACCTCGATATCGCCCGTCGGCAGCTTTGAATTCACCGTCTCCGCATCGCGGCTGACGACGTGGCCGGTGACGATGACCACGCTTTCCGGACGGACCGTTTCCACACTCTTGAAAACCGGCGATTCGGTATCGACCACGCACTGGGTGATGCCGTAATGATCGCGCAGATCGACGAAGACGAGCTGTCCGTGGTCCCGCTTGCGATGCACCCAGCCGGACAGGCGGACGGTCTCGCCGACATTCTCGGCACGAAGCTGGGCGCAGGTATGGGTTCGATAGCGATGCATGGCGTCTTCCGGGGCATACGATGTCCGAAGGGCGGACCCTAGACCATTCCGGGCCAGCCTGAAAGCGCGGGGAGTATGCACTTCGCCCGCCGCTAATCAACATCGAAGTGGGTGGAGCGCTACCGCACCGTGAAGCTGTAGCGGATTTCACGCTTGCCAGCACCCAGCCCGTCCTTGCGTTCGACACTGGCGCGGCCGGCATAGGTGCCCTTTGGCCAGGGCTGCTGCCCGCGCTTCTTGCCGATGAACAGGAACTGGCGGACCTTCGCCGCTGGCATGGTCTCGCTGGCGCTGGCCATTTCCTCACCGCCCGGACCGGTCAGGGTCATGCGCAATATGTCGCCCGGTGCCAGCCCGTTGAATTCCGCCCAAAGCACGATGGCCTCGGCGGTCTCCGGCATGGTGTCCGCCGGGAACTGGCCCTTCAGCACCTCGTCATATTTCGGGGCGCGGGGGGCGACGCCGATGGCATAGGGTGCCGGCCCGTAGGCCAGCGCCTGCTGCGCGGCGGCATCCCAGAGCGGTTTGTCGCCAGGGCCGCAGGCCGGCCCGCCCTCCAGACCGCGGAACGGATCGACCGTCTTGCCATCCTTGCGCAGGATGAATTCGAGATGCGCGAAATCGGTGGAGCCGGACAGCCCAACTTCCCCCAGCCGCGCGCCCTTCTCGACCTTCTGGCCGGCACGGACCGCAACCGAGCCCTTGCGCAGATGGCAATATTGCGTCTGCCAGCCACCGGCATGCTCGATCAGCACGCCATTGCCGCATTCGCGGTCCTTTACCGCCTCCTTGCCGATCTCGGAGACCAGCGCATCCTGCATGCCGTCGCGCACGCCCTTCACGATGCCAGGGGCGGCGGCGAACACCGGCACACCGCGTGCAATTTCCGCCAGGCCGGCAAGGGCGATATCGGTGCCGTCATGCCCGTCATAAGCCAGCTTGCCGCAGGCATAATCCATACGGTCGGGGCCGGGATCGACATCGGGCAGCTGGAAGACCCAGCAATCCTTGCGAAGCTCGCAGCCGATGGGCAGCGACAGGGAGATATCCTGCGCCGCCAGGGGGGCGGACAGAAAGAGCAGGAAAAAGGCAGGGATGAAGCGCATCATTTTCAGCATGTCGGATCGCAGGGCGGCAAGATCAACCGCAGGAACGAGAGCGTTTGCATCCTATCGGAAAATTAGCATATGATCGTTATGTCAAATATTGACATAACGGGAGAGAGCGCATGACCACCAATGTCAGCCTGACGCAGGAGCTGGAGGATTTCACCCGGCAGTGTGTAGATAGCGGCCGGTTCGGCAGCGTCAGCGAGGTCGTCCGTCATGCGCTCCGGCTGATGCAGGAACAGGAGGGACGCAAGGCCGCCTTCCTCTCCGCCCTGAAGGAGGCGCGGGCTGGCGAGGCACGGGAACTCGATCTGGTCCTGCGTCAGGCCGATACCATCATCGACGGCAGACGCTGATGATGGAGGCCTGCTTCACCCCGGCGGCGGCACGGGATGTCCGCGCCGCAATCGCCAGTATAACCGCCGAGAGCCCGGCCACGGCGCGCGCCTTGCGCAACAGCATCAAGACGGCAGGGCGCCGCATCGGCACCGATCCGGACTCCGGCCTTGAAAGCCTCGCGCTCGCCGATCCGCCGATCCGCTTCCTGATCCTGACCGGCTTTCCCTATGTGCTGGTCTATGATGCGGCAGCCCGCCCGGCGCTGATCCTGCGCATGCTGCATGGCGCCAGCGACCTGCCGGAACTGTTCGTCGTCTAGTCGGTCAACACCCGCAGCAGGTATTCGCCATAGCCGCTCTTCGCCAGCGGCTGCGCCAGCCGCTCCAGCTGGGCTGCATCGATGAAACCGAGCCGGTAGGCGATCTCTTCCGGGCAGGCGATCTTCAGGCTCTGGCGCGCCTCGACCGTGCGCACGAATTCGCCGGCCTGGATCAGGGAATCGTGGGTGCCGGTATCCAGCCAGGCGAAACCCCGGCCCATCTGCTCGACATTCAGGTCGCCGCGTTCCAGATAGACGCGGTTCACATCGGTGATCTCCAGCTCGCCTCGCGCCGACGGTTTGATCGACTTGGCGATCTCCACCACGTCATTGTCGTAGAAATACAGGCCCGTGACCGCCCAGCGCGAGCGCGGCTGCTTCGGCTTCTCCTCAATGGTCAGCGCCTTGTTATCGGCGTCGAACTCGACCACCCCATAGCGTTCCGGATCGCTGACCAGATAGGCGAAGACCGTCGCCCCGCTGTCGCGCGCGGCGGCACGGCGCAACCGGTCGGTCAGCCCGTCGCCGTAGAAAATGTTATCCCCCAGCACCAGCGCGCAGGCATCGCCGCCGATGAAGTCCTCTCCCAGGATGAAGGCCTGCGCCAGCCCGTCCGGGGAGGGCTGCACGACATAGGAGAGGTTCAGCCCCCATTGCGACCCGTCGCCGAGCTGGGCCTGGAACAGCGGCTGGTCCTGTGGCGTGGTGATGATGAGGATGTCCCGGATGCCGGCCAGCATCAGCGCCGACAGCGGGTAATAGATCATCGGCTTGTCATAGACCGGCAGCAGCTGCTTGGAGACGGTCTGGGTCAGCGGATAGAGCCGGGTGCCCGACCCGCCGGCCAGAATGATGCCCTTCATGATTTTTCTTCTTCCTCTGCCGGTTCGATCCGGCGTTGAACATCCATGGCGTGGTGCAGCATACGGATAATCTCCACCGCATCCGATGCCAGCCGATAGAAAACGATATGACGGCCTGCCGTCAAACTGCGGGTTCCGGGCCGGATATCCTCACGCACCGGACCCAGTTCGGGATTTTCCAGTAAGGCCTTCAGCCGCTCCTTGATCTGCCCGAGATAGCGCTGCCGGGCCGCCTTGCCCCATCGCTGTTCGGTATAGCGCGCGATTTCATCAATGTCGTGCGCGGCTTCGCGTGACAGGCGCAGCCGCATCAGCGTGCCGCGAAATAGGCATCCAGCGAATCTGCGTCGTCCAGGGCAACAAAACGGCCCGCTTCCAGATCAGCCTCACCTTTTGCAATTTCCTCGCGCAGCCGGTCCAGCTTGAGACGTCGAACCTCATCCTGCTGCTGCATCAGGCGCAGCGCCTCGCGAATAACCTCGCTGGCATTGTTGTACAGCCCGCTTTCGACCTTCTCGCGGACCATGGTTTCAAGCTTTGCGGTCAAAGACACATGCATGGCACGCCCTCCTTCACTTCGACAAAGCATGAGAGTGGCGACAAACTTTGTCAAAGCCTGGATGAGGCCAGTATCTCCCGCAGCACCTCTTCCAGTGCTGTACGCCAGGGCCGGCGCGGTGGCGCGAAGGCTGCCATCACCTTGCTGCAGTCCAGCGCGGAATTAGCCGGGCGCTGCGCCTGCGTCGGATAGGCGCTGGTCGGGATCGCCTCGACTGTCGGGCGCTTGCCCAGCGCCGGCTGTGCCAGATCGAAGATCGCTTCGGCGAAGCCGTGCCAGCTGGTCACGTCCTCGGCGGTGTAGTGATAGGTGCCATAGGCGGTGGAGCCGGCCAGCAGCTTCTGGGAAATTGCCAGGATCGCCGCCGCGATATCGCCGGCCGCCGTCGGTGCGCCATGCTGGTCGGCAACCACGCGCAGGGCATCGCGCTCCGTGCCCAGGCGCAGCATGGTCTTCACGAAATTGCGGCCGTGCGCGGCATAGACCCAGCTGGTGCGCAGGATGACATGGCGCTCCAGCTCCTTGCGGACGGCGCGCTCGCCCAGCTCCTTGCTGGCGCCATAGACGCCGAGCGGCGCGACCGGATCGCTCTCGACATAGGCGTCCGCCTTGCTGCCATCGAACACATAGTCGGTGGAGACATGGATCATCGGGATGCCGGCCTCACGGCAGGCGGCGGCCAGCAGGCCCGGCGCCTCGGCATTGATCTGGTAGGCGATGTCCGCCTCTTCCTCGGCCTTGTCCACGGCGGTATAGGCGGCCGCATTCACCAGCAGGTCGGTACCCTCGACAAGGCGCTGAATGGCAGCGGGGTCGCGGATATCCGCCTCGGTCCGGGTAAAGCCCTGGATCGTCCAGCCCGCCGGCAGGGGCAGCCGCAGCAGTTCCGTGCCGAGCTGGCCATTCGCACCGGTGACGACGATCCGCGCCATCAGCCGGCGCCCGAAGCCTGGCCGAGGCGCTGCCCCTGATAGGTGCCTTCCAGCACCGGCCGCCACCAGCCCTCATTGGCGAGGTACCAGTCCACCGTGCGGGCGAGGCCGCTCTCGAACGTCTCGGCCGGCGTCCAGCCCAGCTCGCGCTCGATCTTCGTGCAGTCGATGGCGTAGCGCTTGTCGTGGCCCGGCCGGTCGGCGACGAAGCTCTTCAAGCCATTATGCGGGCGATGCGTCGACTCCGGCAGCCGCGCGTCCAGCAGCGCGCACAGCGCATCCACCACCTCAAGGTTCGTGCGCTCGCACTTGCCGCCGATATTGTAGCTTTCGCCGACCGCACCGCGTTCCAGCACCAGCCGCAAGGCGGTCGCGTGATCCTCGACATAGAGCCAGTCGCGCACATTGTCGCCCTTGCCATAGATCGGCAGCTTCTCGCCCCGCATCGCCTTCAAGATCATCAGCGGGATCAGCTTCTCGGGAAACTGATAGGGGCCGTAATTGTTCGAGCAGTTGCTCATCACGACCGGCAGGCCATAGGTCTCGTGCCAGGCGCGCACCAGATGGTCCGCCGAGGCCTTGCTGGCGGAATAGGGTGAGTTCGGCTGATAGCGGGAGGTTTCGGTGAACAGCCCCTCCTTGCCCAGGCTGCCGAACACCTCGTCGGTGGAGACGTGATGGAAGCGGAAATCCCGCTTACCCGCCTCGTCCAACCCGCGCCAGTGGGTCAGCGCCGCATCGAGCAGCGCGTAGGTGCCGACAATATTGGTTTCGATGAAGGCCGCCGGCCCGTCAATGGAACGGTCCACATGGCTTTCGGCGGCCAGATGCATAATAGAGGTAGGCTTGTAGGCCGCGAAGATCCGCGCCATAGCCGCGCGGTCGCAGATATCCGCCTGCTCGAAGAGGTAGTTGTTGGCACCTGCCACCGGATCAAGCGAGGCAAGGTTGGCGGCATAGGTCAGCTTGTCGATGTTGACGACGCGCCATTTGCCCTCGGCCACCGCCTGCCGCACCACGGCGGAGCCGATGAAACCGGCCCCGCCTGTCACCAGAAGCGTCGGCTGACTCATGCGGTCTCCATCGTGAAAGGGGCAGGGATATCGGCAAGGGCAGGCAGGGCAGCATCCTTGCCGGACAGCACCGGCGCACGGCCCTCCAGCGGCCAGTCAACCGCAATTGCAGGATCGTTCCAGGCGATACCCCGGTCATGGTCTGGCGCATAGGGCGCATCGACCTTGTACTGCACCTCGGTATCGGGCAGCAGCGTGACGAAGCCATGCGCGAAGCCCTTGGGGACATACATTTGCGCCCAGTTCTCCGCACTCAGCTCCGCCCCCACCCATTTGCCGTAGGTGGGCGAGCCCGTGCGGATATCCACCGCCACATCGAAGATCGCGCCCCGGCTGACGCGCACCAGCTTGGCCTGCGCGAAAGGTGGAATCTGAAAATGCAGGCCGCGCAGCGTGCCCACGGTCGCCGACAGTGAATGATTGTCCTGCACGAAATCCGCCTCGATACCGGCCTCGGCAAAGGCGGCGCGGTTCCAGGTTTCGGAGAAGAAACCGCGATTGTCGCCAAAGCGGCGGGGCGTGATCAGCTTCACATCCGGGATGTCCAGGCTGACGATTTCCATGCGAAGCGGCCCTTCCGGCTGGCGGTCGATCTTCATGCTCGGCGGCGGCTCATACCATGCTGAAACCGTCCCCGGCAAGCACCCACATATAGACAGATGATTGACTATTGTCTTTTGTCAGAAAGTCACGCAACATACTTAAGCGTACACCGACGACGGGCGGTCCTGCCCGGCGGTCGACGCCAAGAGCCTCGCGGCATCGATCCCCTCTCGATGTCCCCCTACCGCGCGGCGACAGGCATCGGCTTCCGGATGGGGCCGCCCGCTTCCGTTGCGGCCCCCCTTCCGGTTCAGTCCGTTTCCAACTCCACCGCTTCCAGGATATCGACCAGGAATTGCGGGTGCGCGAAGGCGGCCTGGTGAATGGCCGGCGTGTAGTAGCGCAGCTTCGTCCCCAGCCTAGCGAAGCGCCCGGCAAGGGTTTCGAGCGGCTGGCGGCGCAGCGCCTTATCGTCAGTGCCCCAGCCGAAGGCCATGAAGCCGCCGATATAAGCCGGCACCGGCGCCAGGAAGAAGCTGACATCCTGGAACAGCGTCCCCAGCCGGCGATAGGTGTTCTCCACTGCATAGCGCTCGAAGAACGGAATGCCGTTCTGGGTGACGATGATGCCGCCGGGCGTCAGGCAGCGTTTGCAGCCGGCGTAGAATTCCTGGGAGAACAGGATCTCGCCCGGCCCTACCGGATCGGTCGAATCGACGATGACGACATCGAACCGCTCGTCGGTTTCCTGCACATAGCGCGCACCGTCCGCAATCAGCAGTTCCATCCGCGGATCGTCATAGGCGCCGCCGCTGATCGAAGGCAGATGCTCGCGCGCGATATCCACTACGGTACGGTCGATCTCCACCTGCACCAGCTTCTCCAGCGGATGCTTCAGCGCCTCTTCCGCCATGCCGCCATCGCCGCCGCCGATGATCAGCACGCGCTTCGCGGCGCCATGGGCCAGGATCGGCACATGGGTCATCATCTCGTGATAGACGAACTCGTCGGCCTCCGTGGTCTGGACGATGCCGTCTAGCGCCATGACGCGGCCATAGAGCTGGTGCTCGAAGACGATGAGATCCTGATGCTCGGTCTTGTCGCGGTAGAGCTGCCTGTCAATCCGCAGCTTCTGGGCGAGGCTGGGACGCAGCCGCTCCTCCAGCCATTCCTCACGGCTCACAGGGTCAGCCCCCGGCGATGCTCGCCAAGCCCGACCTGCCCAGGCTCGAAGGCGCGGCGCAGCACCTTCAGCGTCTCATGAGGCCGTGCATCGCCGCACATGAACACGTCCAGCGCGGCATAGCCGCGTTCCGGCCAAGTGTGAATGCTGATATGCGATTCCGCCAGAACGGCAACGCCGGACACGCCGCCATTCGGCGTGAAATGATGCAGATGTATATGCAGCAGGGTCGCCCCGGCCGCCTCCACCGCCTCCTTCAGCGTTTCCTCGATATGGGTGATCTCGTCGAGACGCGAGGCATCCCAGAGATCGATGATCAGATGCGTCCCGGCGAAGGCCACGCCATCGCGCACGACAAAATGGTCCTTGTCCGCATCGGTCTCCCCGACAACGGTATAAGGAACAGCAGCGGCCGTGTCGGCCATGACCGGGGTTTCGCTTGGCATGTCTTCCAAGTCCATCCCCGAGCGGATCAGCGCGCTTTTCGCCATTATCGCTCTCCTCCCAGCAGATGACCCAGATATCTGGAACAAGCCGGGCATATGGGAGAAAGGGGGCTAGAAAATCAAGAGAAAATGGCCGTTTTCCTTGTAAAATCATCGTTCTGCAAGAAACGAACAGGAAGCGGTCGAAGGGCGCAGCTTTCGACCCTTAATCTACGCTGCTAGGTTATCGGGCATCACCGCAACAAGCATCAGATCATGCCAGCGATCCACCGCCCGCTTGCCGACGACGATGTGGAGATCATCGCCACGATCCACCGTGAGGCCTGCCTGACCGCCTATGCCTTCATGGGCTGGAACTACAGCTGGCAGGAATGCCGCGACTGGTATGAAGGCAAGCTGCCGGACTGGGACTGGGGACTTGTCGCGCTGATGGATGGGGAGGCTGCCGGTTTCGCCGCCGGCATGGGTACGCATCTCGACCAGCTGTTCGTGCACCCGCTGCATCAGCACAAGGGCATCGGCAGCGGCCTGCTGCGCGCCGCCCTCGCCCGCACGCCGCCCATCGAGACGCTGAATGTCTTCGCCGAGAATGCAGGCGCGCGGCGCCTCTATGAACGATTCGGCTTCCGTGAGGCCGGGACCGTACCAGGTGGCGAGGGCGTTACGCTGGAACTGCTGTACCGGCGCGGCCCGTCCTGACAAAGAAAAACGCCGGCCCCGTTTCCGGGACCGGCGCCAAGATATCGGCCGATAAGCCGGCGTTACGCCGCTTCGTCGGTCAGCGTCGCCGCGTACTCGGTCACATTGGCCATCAGCGCGTCCAGCGCGGCGCCGATCTGCGCGTCGCCCTTCGCGGTGACCAGCATGCCATCGACGACGATCTCTTCCTCGCTCCAGCTGGCGCCGGCCTTCTCGGCGGCTTCCTTCGTGGTGTCCTCGCCGGTCACGGTGCGGCCGGCCAGTTCCTCGGTGATCGCCAGCAGGGAGATCGCGTCGCCGAAGGCCACAACCGGCTGATTGCCCTTCAGGAAGGCCTTCGCAATGCGCTTGGCGTGCGGATCATCCAGCAGCTTGGCGATGCTGCGCGCGCCGCCCGGAATCAGCAGCGCATCATAGTCGATGGCCAGAGTCTGGGTCAGGTCGGCATCAATCGGGAAGAAGTGGCCCCAGGAATTGTCGTGCCAGCCATTCACCAGCCCGTTCTCACGCGACACGATACGGGTCTGCGCGCCCGACGCGATGAGCGCCTTCTGGGCGTCCGTCATCTGAACTTCCTCGAAACCGCTGGCGACGAGGATGGCGATCTTGCGGCCGGCAAGGCTGGTATCGGTCATATGGAACTCCTTCTGGTTATACGCCGCGCCCTTCGCAGAGAAAAACAGCCGGTCCGGGCAGTCGAAAGGACTGCCGTGCAGAACCCTGCTTGCGGTCTGGCTCGCCATATGGGGACAGAAAAACCGGCCCGATAATGGGCCTCTGTCATCTGCGGCGAGAATGCGCGGGGATTGAACTCGCGCTTTACATAAAGTGAAACCGTGACGCTTTCAAGACTGGTGGGTCGAATAATCTGCGACGATCTGTCGCGTTTACCCGGCTACCGTCAGCTTTGGCCATAAAGGCGCTGTCCGGCGAGCGGCAAACGGGCGCCCAGCACACAGCCGGTATCGGATTCCACGATGTGCAGGGTCTGGCCGTCTGGACCGCCAAAGGCAAGGTTGGTGGTCAGCAATCCGCGGCAGCTGCGCACCCGGTACATCGGCTCGCCCAGCCGGTTGAACAGCCACACGCTGCCCAGCCCGACATGGCACACCGCCAGCTCATCGCCGCTGCCCATCGCCAGCCCATCCGGCCCGGTGCCGCCGGACAGCTGCACGAACATCCCGACCTTGGAAGTACCACCGCTGGCATGCAGCGGCAGCCGCCAGACGGCATTCGCCCGTGTCACCCCAACGAACAGCTGGGTTTCCGCCGCGTTCAGCACCAGCCCGTTCGGGCTGGGCACGGTATCGATCAGGCACTCCAGCCGTCCATCCGCCGTCCGCCGGAACACGCGGCCCGTCGGATCATGCAGGCCGGTCTGGCCCTGGTCGGTGAAATAGAGGTCGCCGTTCGAGGCGAAGACAAGGTCGTTGCAGCCCTTCAGCCCCTCGGAATGGACATGGCCAACGATGGTTTCCATCGCGCCGCTCTCCGGGTCCAGCTTCAGGATGCCGTGCCGGTAATCGGCGATCCAGATGCTGCCGTCCTTGTGAATTTTCAGCCCGTTCGGCCAGCCGTCATACTGCTTCACCAGCGTCCAGTCGCCGGCGGGCGAGACGCGGAAGATGCGCCCGAACGGGATATCCACCAGATAGAGGTTGCCGGCGTGGTCGAAGGACGGGCCTTCCAGGAAACAGTCCGCCGCCTCGCCGCCCTTGTTGAAGACCGACCAGTCGGTACGGCGCTTGTCGCGGAATTCGTCCGGCAGCCGGAACAGCACCTCGGTCTGCACATCCTGCGGCGGCGCGTAAAGGCTCATCACTTCCCCTCCCCTGATCGATGCCGGGCTATTAAGCGGGGCGACGGCATAGCGCACAAGCCTGCGGGGCGCATGGCTGCCTGCTCCGGCTCATGGTGGCTCTGGCGAAAACCGGCCTGCTGCCCCATCTATCAGACAGCATGACCGAAAGTCTCGACCCTCTCACGGCACTGCCCGCCGCCGCACCTGCCCTGCCGCTCGCCTTCGACCGCGAGGGGGCGGGCCGGCTGGTCGATACCGCCATCGCCCGCTACTGCGATAGCCGAAGGGCAGCAGTGCCCGACTTTGTGGACCGGCATTTCGGCTTTGCCGGTGCCTGGAAGCTGCATCGCCGGGCGCTTGGCTGGGACATGTTGCGCGCACCGGCCAACCTGGCGATGGGCCTGCCGGCGGTCGGCGTGAAGGCCGCCGCCGCCACGGCGCAGCGCCTCGGCAGGCGGGAGACGGCAGAGTGGCTGAACAGCCGCCGGCTGTTTCTCGAAACCGATGTCGGCCGGGAACTGTCCTGGCTGCTCTACACCGACCTTCTGCAGCTGCCCTACAACCAGCCGGGCCGGGAGAATCCGCGTGACGCGCTGGGCGAAACGCTGATGACCGATCCGCGTGTCGTCGCCGCCTTCCGCCTGCCGCTGATGGAGCTGGCCCGCCATGCCGACGACCCGGCCTTCCGGCAGCGGCTGGAGCAGGCGCTGGCCACCTATATGGGCAGCCGCACGGCGGCCGCCGACATCACCACCTCGCTCTTCGCGGTCGGCGCCGGTGCCGTCGGCGTGAAGGGATTCACGCCGGGCATGCTGTCGCTGGGCCCTGCCGTCGCCAATCTGATGGCGCAGAAGGCCGCCGCCTCCGCCGGGCCAATCGCCGGCCTGCTAGGCGGGCTGTGGTATGGTCAGGCCGCCGCCTCGCCGCTGCTGGTCGCGGGCGTGACCGGCGGGCTGCTGGGGGCCGGCGCCATCATGGCGGCCTTTGCCGGGGTCGTGACCGACCCGGTGCAGCGCCGGCTGGGCCTGCATCAGCGCCGGCTGGTGCGGCTGGTCGATCATCTGGAAGCCACGCTGCGCGGCGAGTCGGACAAGGCCTATGAAATCCGTGACCTCTATGTCGCCCGGCTGCTCGATCTTGCGGATCTGGTACGCACGGCGCACAGGCTGACAAGCGGCGGCTGAGCCGGCAAGATCGGCGCCGACGCCCGAAACAAGGAGTCCACCCGCCGTGCCAGCCCCCAAGCCTGAAGCCTTCAAGAAGCTGACCGCCGCCGAGGTTGCGCTTCCCAGCTTTGCCCCGGTGGCGGAAGCAGGCGTCGACAGCACCGTCTTCGATTTCACCAGCCACCGGCGCGCCCGGGAAGCGCTGGAATTCGCGCTGGGCATCGAGGATCTGGGCTACAACGTCTTCGTGCTGGGCGAGGAGCGCAGCGGCCGCATGACCGCCACGCTGCGCTATCTCGAACAGGCAATGCAGACGCGCCCCGCCCCCAGCGACTGGGTGATCCTGAACAATTTCCGCCATCCGCATCAGCCGCTGCCCTTCCGCCTGCCAGTGGGCACCGGCCGGCATTTCCGCAGCCGCATGGAAGCGTTGGTCGGTGAGGTGACGGAGGCGCTGAAGCGCGCCTTCACCGGCGAGGACTATCAGCGGCAGGTGCGCAGCCGGCAGGAAAAGTTGCAGGAGGAGATCAACGCCCGGCTGGAGGAGGTGCAGAAACGCGCCCGCGCCGCCGGGCTGGAGATCGTGCGCACGGAAACCGGCCTCACCGTCATGGTGCCGCCGCCCGAGGACAAGGATGGCGACGGCAAGCCGGATACGGACCCGCAGCCGCCCTCGCCGGAGACCGAGGCAACCGCCAAGCGCCTTCTGGAAGAGCTGGTTGAGATCAACCGCTGGGCCGGCCAGCGGCAGATGGAGCTGGTCGGCTGGATCAGGGAGCTGAACCAGCGTATCGCTGACCATGCCATCGCCGGACCGGTCGACAGCGTGCTCGCAGAATTCGGCCAGATTCCGCAGCTCGGGCGCTGGCTGACTGAAATGCGCGCCGACATGACCGAACAGCTGGGCGCCTTCCAGATGGCGATGGAAGGCGAGAGCAAGCCCGGCGTGATGCCGCCGGCGCAGCGCTATGCCGTGAACCTGTTTGTCGATCATGGCACCGAGACCCATCCGAAGGTCGTGCTGGAACCCAACCCGACCTATGAGAATTTGTTTGGCCGGATCGAATACCGCCAGGCCGCCGGCTCGCTGGAGACCGACTTCACGCTGATCCGGCCGGGCGCCCTGCATCAGGCCAATGATGGCGGCGTGCTGGTGGTGCGCGCCGAGGCCCTGGCCCGCGACCCCGCCGCCTGGACCTTCCTGAAGGGGGCACTGCGCGACCGGTCGATCCAGATCGAGGAACGCTACCGCGCCGGCAGCGTGCCGATTGCCGGTGCGCCCCGGCCGGAACCGATCCCGCTGGACCTGAAGCTCGTCATTGTCGGCTCCCCCTTCTGGTATTACTCGGTCTTTTCCGGCGATCCGGAATTCCAGGCCTATGTGAAGGTAAAGGCCGACATCGACCCGGACATGGAGGCCACAGCCGGAAATATCGCCTGCTACACCGGCCTGCTGCGCGACATGATGCGGCAGTTCGACGGCGTGACCCTGTCGCCAGACGCGGTGGACAGGCTGCTGGGCGAGGCGGCGCGCGAGGCCGGCCACCGCCGCAAGCTGACGGCGCGCTTCGAGCTGATCGACGATATTCTGGTGGAGGCGGTCCGGCAACTGCCCGCCGTCCGGCGCAAGGGCGCAGTGCTGGGCCATGAGGCGGTGGAAGCCGCCATCGCCGCGCGCCATCGCCGTAACGCCCGGGTCGAGGACCGTTTGCAGGAAGCGGTCACCGACGGCACGGTGATGATCGATGTGCGCGGCAGGGTCGTCGGCCAGATCAACGCGCTGGTGGTGCGCGACCTCGGCGACCACGCCTTCGGCATGCCGGCCCGGGTTTCGGCCCGCGCCTCGGCCGGCCGGGAGGGTGTCACCAACATCGAACGCGATGTCGATCTCGGCGGGCCGATCCAGCAGAAGGGCGTCATGGTGCTGCAGGGCTTCCTTGCCGGCAGCTTCGCGCGCGACATACCGCTGTCCTTCACCTGCTCCATCACCTTCGAGCAGAGCTATGGCGGGGTGGAGGGCGACAGCGCCTCAATGGCGGAACTGATCGCCATCCTCTCCGACCTTGCCGACATCCCGGTGCGCCAGGATCTTGCCATCACCGGCTCCGTGAACCAGCACGGCAAGACGCAGGCCATCGGCGGCGCGCATCACAAGGTCGAGGGCTTCTTCCGCACCTGCGTTGAGAATGGCGGGTTGACCGGCGATCAGGGCGTCGTGCTGCCGCGCAGCAACGAACAGAATCTGGTGCTCGACCCCGCCGTGACCGCCGCCATCGCCGAAGGGCGGTTCCACCTGTGGAGCGTGGACAGCATCGAGGAAGCGGCAGAGCTGTTCCTCGATACCGGCTGGGACGAGATACGCGGGCGGGTCGAGACGCGCCTGCGCGCCTTCAACGGCGTCCTCACCGAGGCGCGGCACAAAGGTATCTGAATAAGCCCTTCAATAAATTAAGGAAATTTGTCCGTTTCTCCCGCCTTTTCGCCCAATTGGGCATTCTGGCGGCAACCGGAACCGGCCCGGCAAGGCGGGCGTTCTCCTCACAAGTGTCCGGCAAGCGCATCGAACGCAGCGCACCGGACAAACCGTCGGTGACCCCGCATCCGCGGGGACCGATACAACACAGAGGAGACAGTCATGCGTAAGCATCTGATTGCCACCGTTTCCGCCATCGCCCTTGCCGCGCCCCTGATGGCCGCGCCCGCTCTGGCGACGGATATGAACAAGACCGAAACCAAGGCCGAGACCGGCACCAGCACCAGCATGTCCGGCAGCGCCGGCACCAAGACCGAGACCGACACCACGGTCGGCCAGGATGTGGACCGGGCCATGGACAAGGCCGGCAAGGAGATCAGCGACGCCTATGACAGCACCGTCAAGGCCGGCAAGGAGCTGGTCGATGACGATCCGGAGTTCAGCAACAAGATCGTCGGCAAGACCGTCCGCACCACCGATGGCACCTCCATCGGCACGGTGAAAGACGTGGTTGCCGGCGCCGGCGCCACCCAGGTGCAGCAGGTCGTGATCGGTACCGGCGGTGTGCTGGGCCTGGGCGAGAAGAATGTCGCCGTCCCGGCTGACCAGATCCGCTATGACAGCGCGGAGAAGAACGTCGTCGTCTCGATGACCGAGGCTGAGTTCGAGACCCTGGCCAACGCCTCCCCGGGCCGCGGCGAGGCCACCACGGCGGACGCCCAGGCTGGTTTCTCGGCTGACATGGCGGCCATCGTCGGCAAGCCGGTCCATTCGCAGGACGGCAAGGAAATCGGCGAGGTGAAGGACGTCGTGCTGGGCCAGGATGGCAAGCAGATCGACCAGATCGTGATCGGGTCGGGCGGCGTGCTGGGCCTGGGCGAGAAGGAGATCGCCGTGAAGCCGATGCAGCTGCGCGTGAATGCGGAGCAGAAGGCCGTCGTCCTGGCGATGACTGAGGCGCAGTTCAAGCAGGCGCTGGAGGCGGATACCAAGGTCATCCGCTAACCGGCCCTAACGCCGAAAGCTACGTCTAAAAAAAGCGACGCCGCCCGGGCAACCGGGCGGCGTTTGCCTGTTCAGGGGTCAGCTAACCCAGACTCCCAAACCCAACCTCCCACAGGCATCAAAACCTGTAGTTGGCCCTCACCATGACCTTGCGTGGATCGCCCGCATAGATCTTCACGTCGTTCGACCCACCAAAGAAGTATGTCTCGTCGAACAGGTTATCGACGATCAGCGACAATTTCAGATTGTCGAGCTCATAGTAAAAATTGAGATCGGTTACATGATAGCCTGCCAGACGAACCCGGTTGGACTCATCCTCGTCTGTATATCGGGTCGATTCGTAGTGCCACCCAACCCCCATGCCGACCAGGCCTCCGAGGACCTCTTCCGGGTAGTTGTATCGGGCAAGCAATGATGCCGTATGCGCCGGCGAGAAGCCCGGCACATTGCCGCGCGCCTCGTCATTGGTGGTTTCGGCAACCTTCGCATCCGTATAGGCGTAGGAGGCTTGGAACTGCCAGTTCAGGGACGGCTGATATTGCACCGTTACCTCGGCACCCCGGCTCTCGACAGTTCCGATAAGGGCGCTGGCGCCATCGACCGTCTCGGAGACATTCTCCTTAACGAGGTCGAAAACGGCAAAGTTCGTGTTCAGCTTGCCGTTCAACAGGCTCAGTTTCAGACCGACCTCATACTGCGTGCCGCTTTCAGGGTCCAACTGCCGGTTATTCTCATCGAAAGTCGGAACGGCCTGCATGTTGAAGGACTGCGACAGGCTGGTATAGACCGCAGCCTGCTCGGTGAGCTGATAGGTGATACCGGCATTATAGGCCGTTGTGTTCACCGAGACCGATTCATGAGCCGTCTCGTCGCTGTCAACATAGCGCAGATTATAGTCACCCGATTGCGTGTCGTAGCGGCCGCCGACAAGCAGGCTCAGCTTGTCGGTCAGGAAAATCTGGTCCTGTGCATAGACGCCGAAATTATACAGGTCCCAGTTCCGGTATGAACCGGGGATGGTCTCAAGCACATCGCCTGTGTAGACCGGGTTCATCTGGTCGAGATTGGCGCCAAGCGCGCCGAAGGCGAGACGGTCATATTGGCGGTATTCGTACCCGCCGCCCATGCCGACGATGAGGTTTTGCCGGAAGAGAGCATCGAAATCGAATGTCAGGTTGGCGTCGCCGAAATGGTATTCCCGCTCATTGTACTGATGCCGGTTGCGCCGCCGCAGCGTGCCATCCGGCCGCACCGAGTTACTCTCATAAAGCTTGCGCTCGTCGGTGTGCCAGACACTGCGCCATTTGAGGTTCAGCTTCGTGTCCTTGGCGAGTTCGTCGCGGTAGTTGAGGATCAGCGACAGTCCCTCATCATTATCGATGTCGCCCGGCTCCTGATAATAGGTCGTCAGGTCGGCGCGCTGATTGATGTCGCGGTTCAGCACGAATAGCCCATCGTCCGCAGCGCGCTCGTCCTTGGCATATTCGAGCTGGAAATCCAGGCGCCTTTTGTCATCGGGGACCCAGGACAAGGACGGGAACAGGTACGCCATCGTGTTGCCCTTGACATGGTCGCGATAGGAATCCTCGCGCTCATAGCCGGCAATCAAGCGATACAACAATGCGCCGTCTGCGTTCGCCCGGCCGTTAAGGTCGAAAGACCCCGTATAGCTGGTATCGCCATATTCGGGGAACAGCTCGCCTGACAAGGTGATTTCACGGAATTCCTTATCCTCGGGCTTCTTGGTGATCATGTTGACCATCCCGCCCGGGTCCATCCATCCGTAGAGCACGGAGGCTGGCCCCTTCACGACTTCGACCCTTTCGATGTTCGCGGTCGTCGGAGAGCCAAAACGGCTGGTCAGCCCGGGAAGACCATCGACCTGAAGATTCTGCAGATCGACCGACTGTCCCCTGATCGTGAAGCTGTTCGCGGTGGTGCCGCTGCGCGAGAACCCCGGAATATAGGCAAAGACCTTCTCAAGCCGGTCCGCCTTCAGATCCTCGATGACCTGCTCGTTGAAAACATTGGTCGTATAGGGAATCAGGCTTTGATCGACATCGCCTTTCAGCGCAGTGCTGCTCTTCTGCTCGAAATAAGAGTCCAGTTCCGAGAAGACGGTAATCGGGTTGAGCGCGTAATCGTACACCGCCGGCGTAGTCTTTGCCGGGGTTTCCCCTTTTTCAGCCTGCCTGGAACTGTCCTGCGCCACAGCCTGCGTTGTGGCCGCGCTGAGCCACATGGCCCCGGCAACCAGCGCCTTCTTCATCCTCATCTGTGTCCCCTTAAATGACTCAATGACCCCAAAACGCCCGATAAAACGGGCCGGCCAGGCAGATCACCTCAAGGCGCCCCAAAGCCCTCTCGCAGAGATATCCGCAGCCGAAAGCCATAGAAACGATAATAAGAATGAGTTGCAATATTAAAATAGAACGCGTTATGAAATGGCTGGAACGCACCCACCGCAGACAAGTGTAATGCCGGGAGTCGTCAGTCTTTCATGGGATTCTGTGCGGCACCACGCCACAGACTACGGCAGCAGGATCAAGCGGACGGACAGATCCGTGCAAACACCGGATGCTTCTCATCACAGGATGAGAGACACAATTCATGTCAGGGAAAATCTGGAGCGGGTGAAGGGAATCGAACCCTCGTCGTCAGCTTGGGAAGCTGCTGCTCTACCATTGAGCTACACCCGCGATGCTCCTCCTTATAGGCGAAGCTTTCGCCCCCGGCAAGCCGGGGCTCCGCCTCACTTCACGAAGACAAAATAGCTGAACATACCCACAGGGTGGCGGTCTGCCACCGGCCCCATGGTCAATTCCAGATTCTCGAAAACCGCCTGA
>NZ_JAKUSO010000048.1:0-27963 GCF_022449305.1 Oceanibaculum sp.
CCGCTGATGGGCTGGGTCTCCTCCGGCGATACGATGAACCAGGTGCGCCTGCGCTTCGCCACGAAGGAAGAGGCCATCGCCTACGCCCAGAAGCATGGGCTGCAGTTCGTCGTCGAGGAGCCGAAGGCCCGGACCATCAAGCCGAAGGCCTATGCCGACAATTTCGCCACCAACCGCATGCAGGCCTGGACGCACTGACGCATCCAGGCCCGCCGGGTGGTCTCCAGTTCATCAACGGCCCCGTAGCTCAACTGGATAGAGCACCGGCCTTCTAAGCCGGATGTTGCAGGTTCGAGCCCTGCCGGGGTCGCCATTTCCTCCGGTATTTGTGGATTAGCGTCGGCCGAAGATCAGCAGCGCGCCACCGCCCACGGCAGCCGCGACGCCGGCCACCAGATACCACATGGTTTCGTCCGTATAGCGGCCGGTCAGCGTGTTGGAGAGTTCCTCCACCGGCGCTTCCGTGGCCTGCTGGGCGAAGATCAGCAGCACCACGCCGATGGCAAGGGCGACGATCCCGGCAATTCGGCTCATGGTCATTTTTCTTTCCTTTCGTTTGCCTGATCGGATGTTCACAGTTCCTGTTACTTGACCTGTGCGCCGGCAACCGCCGGGCGTCAGGCCGATATGACAGGTACAACCCTGGCAAGACGAAATTTGTTCCGGCAAAGCAGCAATATCCGCTTACATCTCCGGCGGAGGAACGGCTACTCTCCGTTACCCTGTCCGCTTTCATTGCTGACCTTGCCTCATGCCGCTGGCCATCCTCTCCCGTTCCTTCAAGAGCAGTCTTCGGGTCCGCGTTTTCCTTCTGACCGTCGTCATGTTCGCGGCGATAGGCGCCTGCGCGTACCTGGCCTTCAATTCGATGGTCGATCGCACCATCATCAAGCTGGGCACGCTGTTCGCGGAAAAGCAGGTCCTGTACGACCGGTATCGCGGGCTGGAGACGCTGTTCCGCGAGGCCTCGCTGGCGGAAACCCTGGCGCGCGCGCCGGCAATCCACGACTGGGCGCTGGATGAGGACGATGCGGAAAAGCGGGCGCGGGGCATTGCCGAGCTGGAGCATTACCGTGCCGCCTTCCGGGATGGCAGCTATTTCTTCGTGATCCATGAGTCCGGCAATTACTACTTCAACAACCAGGCCAACGAGTTCGCCGGCAACCAGCTGCGCTACCGCCTGTCGCCGGACAATCCCCGCGATGGCTGGTACTACAAGACCATAGAGGAGAGCCGGGGCTGCCAGCTGAACGTCGATCATGACGACAATATCCGGGTTACCAAGGTCTGGGTGAACTGCAAGGTCGTCGAGGACGACCGGGTGCTGGGCATCATCGGCACCGGCATCGACCTGACCGACTTCATTCGCGAGGTGGTGAATATCCCGCAGGTCGGTGTGGACAGCATGTTCATCGACCATAGCGGCGCCATCCAGGCGCACCGCGACCCGCGTATGATCGACTTTCACAGCCTGACCAAGGATCTGAAGGCGAAGAAGACGATCTTCGCGCTGCTGGACCGCAAGCAGGATGGCGAGGCACTGGCCCGCATGATGGAGGAGGTGTCGCGCGGCGGGAAATCCGTCGCCTCGCGCTTCGTGACCATCAATGGCAAGCGCTATCTGGCCGGCATCGGCTATCTGGAGCAGCTTGGCTGGTACAATGTCAGCCTGATGGATGTGGACCGCATCATCGAGCGTGAGCTGTTCATGCCGATTGCGGCATTGCTGGGGGCCGTGCTGGTGCTGGCGGCCGCACTGGTGACGCTGCTGTTCAAGCGCAGTGTGCTGGACCGGCTGTCCGGCCTGGAGAAGGCGCTGCATCAGGTGGAGGCCGGCGACTACAAGCCCGCCGCGGATGAGCGCGGCGGTGACGAGATCAGCCGGCTGTCGCGCGCGCTGACAGACATGGCGAAATCGGTGGGCGATCATACCCACCTGCTGGAAGCGCTGGTGAAGGAGCGCACGGCCCGGCTGGAGAAGCTGGCCAATCACGATACGCTGACGGAGCTGTATAACCGCCGCGGCTTCCTGGAGGCGGTGGAGCGGGAGCGTAACCGGGCAGCCCGGTCCAGCGAAACGCCGGGCCTGCTGCTCATCGATCTGGACGACCTGAAGACGGTGAATGACAGCCATGGCCACAAGGCCGGCGACATGGTGCTGATCGAGGTCGGCCGGCGGCTGTCGAGGGTGGCCCGGAACTACGATGTCTGCGGGCGCTGGGGCGGTGACGAATTCGTACTGTTGGCCGCCGATTGCGACCGCAAGACGCTGCGCATCGTCGCCGACAAGATCCTGGCGGCGATCACCGGCAAGCCGGTCAGCATCGGCGACGGCACGACGATCCCTGTCGCGGTCAGCATCGGCGCCTGCCTGACCGGCCCGGAACGCCCGCTCGACCATTTCATTCCCAATGCGGACACCGCCCGCTATGAGGCGAAAAAGGACGGGCGGGGCCGGGCCGTGATCTTCGAGGAACTGATCCCGCCGGCCGGCTGAGGCTTCGGTCTCAGTCCAGCCCGGCCAGGCTGCGCATGGCAGGGCCGGTGATGGTCATGCCCAGCTCGCCGGTTTCCTGCATGCCGAGGCCGGTATAGAAGCTGCGCGCCGGGTTCCAGTTCAGCACGTTCAGATCGACGCGCACGCAGCCGCGCTCGACCGCCAGCTGGCAGATATGGCGCATCAGCACCTTGCCGACGCCATAGCCGCGCGTCGTCTCATCGACATAGAGGCTGTCCACGAACAGGCAGGGCTTGGCCTTGAAGGTGGAGTATGTCGGGAACAGCGTGGCTAGGCCGGCGGGGGCGCCCTTCACCTCGGCCAGCCACGCCTCGTAGCGCGGTGCTTCGCCGAAACAGTCGCGCTCCACATCGGCCAGCGTGGCCAGGAACCAGTCCTCCGCCTTGATGAAGCGGGCCAGCGCCCGGGTCAGTTCCAGCACGGTGCCGGCGTCCTCGGGACGGGCGGCGCGAATCGTTACGGCGGACACGGCGTTACTCCAGCATTCCGGGAAAGGCCGGCACCCTGCCGCCGGCTCCGCGTGCTGTCAATTGCCAGCACCGCACGGCAGGCTTTCGCGGCAGGGGGCTGGCGTGCTATCTCGCAGGCGCCATGCTGCAAATTCAGAACCTCACCTTCCGAATCGCCGGCCGCGTCCTGTTCGACGAGGCCACTGTTGCCTTGCCTACCGGCCATAAGGTCGGCATGGTCGGGCGCAACGGTACCGGCAAATCGACGCTACTGAAGCTGATCACCGGCGACCTTCAGGTCGATGGCGGGTCGATCGGCTTTGCCGGCAAGCCGCGCATCGGCAAGGTGGCGCAGGAAGCGCCGGGCGGCAGCACGACACCGCTGCAGGCGGTGATGGCCGCCGATACCGAGCTGACGGCGCTGCGGCGGGAGGAGCTTTCCGCCACCGATCCCGTTCGCATCGCGGAAATCCAGCACCGGCTGGTCGATATCGGCGCGCATAATGCGGAATCCCGGGCCGCCTCCATCCTGGCCGGCCTCGGCTTCGACAGCGATGCGCAGAACACCCCGCTGGACGATTTCTCCGGCGGCTGGCGGATGCGCGTGGCGCTGGCGGCGACCTTGTTCACCCGCCCCGAACTGCTGCTGCTGGACGAACCGACCAACCATCTGGACCTTGAGGCCACGCTGTGGCTGGAAGGCTATCTGAAGCACTATCCGCACACCATCCTGCTGGTCAGCCATGACCGCGACCTGCTGAACCGCGCGGTGGATGGCATCCTGCATCTCGAACATGCGAAGCTGACCTATTATCGCGGCACCTACGACAATTTCGTCCGGCAGCGCGCGGAAAAGCTGGCGCAGCTCGATGCGCAGAAGCGCAAGATCGACGCCCAGCGCAAGCATATGCAGGCCTTCGTTGACCGCTTCCGCTACAAGGCCAGCAAGGCCCGGCAGGCGCAGAGCCGCATCAAGGCCATCGAGAAGCTGGGCAGTATCGTGCTGCCCGCCGACGATGCCTCTGTCGTGTTCCGTTTCCCGGAAGCGGACGAGCTGGCGCCGCCGCTGATTGCCTTCGACAAGGTCGCCGTCGGCTATGAGGCGGGCAAGCCGATCCTGCGGAACATCGATATCCGACTCGACCCGGATGACCGGATCGGCCTGCTGGGCGCCAACGGCAACGGCAAATCGACGCTGGCAAAGCTGATCGCCGGCCGGCTGCAGCCGATGCAGGGCGACCAGCACCGGTCGGCGAAACTGCGTGTCGGCTTCTTCGCCCAGCACCAGATCGAGGATCTGGATGCCGGCAGGACGCCTTACGACCACATCAAGGACCTGATGCCGGAAGCCCGACCGGAGAAGGTGCGCCAGTTTCTTGGCAGCTTCGGCTTTTCCAAGAACAAGGCCGATGTCTCCGTATCGGCGCTGTCCGGCGGCGAGCGCGCGCGCCTGACGCTGGCGATGATGGCGGTCGAATCGCCGAACCTGCTGATTCTCGACGAACCAACCAACCATCTCGATGTCGAGGCCCGCGACGCGCTGATCCAGGCGCTGAACGAGTTTGCCGGTGCTGTGGTCATCATCAGCCATGATCCGCACCTGCTGGAGCTGACCGCCGACCGGCTGCTGCTGGTCGCCGACGGCCGGGTGACGCCCTTCGATGGCGATATGGATGATTACCGCAAGCTGATCCTCGGGCAGGCCCGGGAAGCACGCGAGGAGGCCGCGGGCGCCGATCCCAAGGCGGACATGACCGCCGAGGAGCGGCGAGAGGCCCGGCGTAACGCCGCCGCGCACCGCAAGAACCTTGCCCCCCTGCGCAAGCGTGCCCAGGCCGCCGAGCAGCTGCTGCAACGGCTGAATGACGAACACCAGCGCATCACCGCCGCGCTGGCGAAGCCGTCGATCTATGACGGCCCGAAGGAGAAGCTGGCCGAGTTGCTGCGCGTGCAGGGCGAGCTGGAAAAAAGGATTGCCGAGACCGAGGCCGACTGGCTGGAGGCCGAGTCCGCGCTGGAGGAAGCCAGCTAGGCCATTATCGGCATGGCCGGGCTGCATGCAGCCTTCTTGCCCCTTGTCCTGCACCGTCATAGGCTTGGCCCATAAGCCGTGAGGGAGGACAGAATGAGCAGCACCGCAACGCAGCGCGCCGAGGCTGTGGCGGAAACCGTTGCCCGGATTCGCGCCATCGAACAGGAACAAGGGGTCAATCGCGCTTCCCTGGAAGCCATGCGGACGGAGCTTGCCTCGTTGGCGCGTAAGAGGGAGTTGTTCCCGCGCAGCGATTTTCCGGCGGCTGATCTGCGCGATGACGTGTTCATCCGCCTGTCGGAGGATGACGACAACCGCTTCGCCCTCTATCTGAATTCCGGCCTGCCCGGCAAGGCAAGCTCGCCGCACAATCACACGACCTGGGCGGTGATTGCCGGCATCGAGGGGTCGGAGCACAACAAGATCTACCGCCGCATCGACGATGGCAGCGAGCCTGGCCGCGCGCGCGTCGAGGTGGAGCGCGAGGTGAGTGTCGGCGTCGGCGAATCGCTGGCCTTCATGCCGGAGGATATCCACTCGATCCATGTGCTGACCGAAACCCCGATCCTGCACCTGCATATGTATGGCAAGGGGCTGGAGCAGCTGACGGAGCGGGTCTATTTCGACATGGAAAAGGGCACCTGCCAGCTTTTCCCCTCCGTTCCCATCGTAAGGTGAGGGGATCATGGCACGCACGGTATCAGCGAGGGACCTGAAGAGCTGGATTCGCGATGGCGGTGAGCTGGCGATTCTCGATGTCCGGGAACAGGGCAGCTACGGCAAACGGCATCTTTTCTGGGCCTCCAACGCACCGCTGAGCCGGCTTGAGCTTGATCTTCCCCGGCTGGTGCCGCGCAAGGGCGCGCGCATCGCCCTGTGCGATGGCGGGGACGGTCTGTCGGAACGGGCGGCGGAGAAGCTGTCGCGCTGGGGCTACAGCGACGTTTCCGTGCTGGAGAATGGCGTCGAGGGCTGGGTGCATGCCGGCCTGGAACTGTTCAGCGGCGTCTATGTCCCCTCCAAGGCGTTCGGCGAATTTGTCGAACATGAATATGGCACCCCCTCGGTTTCCGCCGAGGAACTGAACGCAATGGTGCAGTCCGGCGAAAAGCTGGTGATCCTCGACAGCCGGCCGCTTGACGAATATGCCAGCATGAATATTCCGGGCGGCATCAATGTACCGGGGGCGGAGCTGGCCTTCCGGGTGCATGATCTGGTGCCCGGACCAGACACGACGGTGGTGGTGAACTGCGCCGGACGCACGCGCTCCATCATCGGCGCGCAGTCACTCATCAATGCCGGCATCCCGAACAAGGTGGTGGCGCTGCGCAACGGCACGATGGGCTGGCATCTGGCCGGCTATAAACTGGAACATGGCCAGATGCGCCGCTATGGCGAACTCACCGACAGCGGGCTTGAAGCGGCCCGCAGCCATGCCGCCGATGTCGCAAAGCGGTTCAGCGTGAAGAAAATTGACCGCGCCGGTGTGGACCGCTTCCGGGCCGAGGCGGAGGATTGTTCGCTCTATCTGCTGGATGTGCGCGACCCGACCGAATTCGCAGTTAGCCGCGTTCCCGGCTCGTTGCCGGCGCCGGGCGGGCAGCTGGTACAGGCGACCGATGCCTATGTGGCGACCCGCAATGCCCGGATCGTGCTGATTGACGATCATGGCGTGCGCGCCACCATGACCGCCTCCTGGCTCATCCAGATGGGCTGGAATGACGTCTATGTCTATGAAAATGCGCTGGTTTCCGAACATCTGGAAACCGGCCATTTTATCCCGCCGACGCTGGGCTTCGACCGCGAGCCGATGAAGAGCGTCTCGCCCGAATCCCTGCAGATGCTGATCGAGGCGGAATCGGCGATGGTGGTCGATGTGGCACGCAGCCTGTACTACCGCGATCACGGCCATGTGCCGGGCGCCTGGTTCGCCGTCCGTGCCCGGCTGGCCGAGGCACTGCGCAAGATGCCGGAATCCGCGCATTATGTGGTGACCTCGGAGGATGGCCGGCTGGCCAAGCTGGCCGCCTATGACCTCGCGGCACTGACGGAGTCCAAAGTCTCGGTGCTGGCTGGGGGGACGGACCGCTGGCGTGCCGACGGGCTGCCGGTCGAGAAGGGCATGACCCATCTCGCCAGCGAGCCGGACGACGTTTATCTGCGACCCTATGACCGGGAGCAGGGGGTCGAGGAAGCGATGAACGAGTACCTGTCCTGGGAGATCGAGCTGGTCAGGCAGATCGAACGCGATGGCGATGCGCGCTTCGTGAAGTTCTGAGGCTTCTGCGGCTAAGCTCAGTGCTTGTGGCCGCAGCCGCCATAGAGCGCCTTCGGATCGACCTCGACCGGCATGATCTCGACGAGATCGCCATCGCGCACGGCGCGATAGAAGCAGCTGCGCCGCCCGGTATGGCAGGCGACGCCCAGCTGATCGACCTTCAGCAGCAGCGTGTCGCCGTCGCAATCTACGATCAGCTCCTTCAGCCCCTGCACCTGGCCGGAGCTTTCGCCCTTGCGCCATAGACCGCCGCGCGAGCGCGACCAGTAGCACACGCGGCCGGTGGCCAGCGTCTCCTCGATGGCGGCGCGGTTCATCCAGGCCATCATCAGCACCTCGCCCGTGTCGTGCTGCTGGGCGATGGCCGGGACCAGCCCGTTCTCGTCGAATTTTATGGCACCGAACAGCGCGTCACTCATGCGGCCGCCTTAAGCTTGTTCATGCGCTCGAAGCCGGCCTCAAGGTCGGCGATGATATCGGCGGAATCCTCCAGGCCGATATGCAGGCGCAGCAATGGGCCTTCGGGGTTCCAGGCCTCCACGGTACGCGGCGGATAGCAGGTGGTCACAAGGCTCTCGTAACCGCCCCAGCTGGCGCCGATGGAGAACAGGTCCAGACCTTCGATCATCGCCGCCAGCGCCGGCTTCGGCACGTCCTTCAGCACCACGCCGAACAGGCCGGAGGCACCGGTGAAGTCGCGCTTCCACAGCGCATGATGCGGATTGCCGGGCAGGGCGGGGTGCAGCACACGGGACACTTCCGGGCGCTTTTCCAGCCATTCGGCGACCGCCAGACCGTTCTTGTGGTGCTGCTTCAGCCGCACCGACATGGTGCGCAGGCCGCGCAGGCCCAGATAGGCATCGTCCGGCGCCACGCAGTAGCCCATCGCGCTGGTCACGGCGGACAGCGGCGCGAAATGCTCGTTCTTTGTCACCACGATGCCCAACATGGCGTCGGAATGGCCGACGACATACTTCGTGGCGGCATGGATCGAGACGTCCACACCCTTGTTGAAACTGTCGAAATAGAGCGGCGTGGCCCAGGTATTGTCGTGCAGCACCACGCAGCCGGCCTTGTGGGCGGCTTCCGCGATGGCCGGGATGTCCTGGATCTCGAAAGTGTGGGTGCCCGGCGATTCGACATAGACCAGCTTGGTGTTCGGGCGGATCAGCTCCGCGATGCCGGAACCGATGCCAGGCGCGAAATAGGTCGTCTCCACGCCCAGCTTGGTCAGCACGCCATCGCAATATTTGCGGGTCGGCGCATAGACCACGTCGCAGACCAGGATGTGGTCGGCGGCATTCACAAAGGCCAGGATCGACGCGGCAATCGCCGCCATGCCGGACGGGTAGAGCAGGGCGCGGTCGCCGCCCTCGATCTCCGCCATCGCCTCCTGCAAGGCGAAGCTGGTCGGCGTGCCATAGCGCCCATAGGCCATGTCCTTATAGAGATCGCGGTTGCGGTTCTCCCAGGACTCCAGGGTCTTGTGGGTGATCGTCGAGGCGTGGAAGACCGGTGTGTTGATGATCCGGTTCTCGGTCGCGACCTTCCGCCCCAGATGGGCCAGCATGGTGTCCTTGGTCATCGTCTTTTTCATTTTTGTCGGCTCCCATGGCCTGCGCGAAGATCGTGAGAAAACGGAACGTTGATATCCGACCGTCAGCTAGGGCGATAGCTAGGAACGGCTGCAAAGCGGTGTCAACCCCCGCTACTGGCCCCGCCGCTGGCCCCGTCGCCGGATGCCTGTGTCACGGCTGTTCAGCCGGCTGCTCCGGATGTCGTTCGCAGGGGGCTTTGGGCAGTGAGTTTGCCCATTTGCGTCGAATGCTTGCCAAAACTTGCCATCGCGTGGTGGAATACCAGCCATCGAATAACGAGGGCCTAGAACTTCGGCAGTTGACCGGAATTTGGGCAACAAGGCCGAAACAAGAGCCAAAAAGTTGTTCGATACCGGGGAGATCGGTTTGGCGCGCTGTTTGCTACGCATACCAGACCGGCCTTTGCGGGCTGTACGACAAACCATAATTAACAGGGGTGGTTTCAGGATGAAAAAGCTGAGCCTTTTGGGTCTCGGACTCGGTCTTCTGGCGGGTTTCGCCGTCACGGCCGGTACCGCGGCGGCCCAGAGCACTCTCGAACAGGTCAAGCAGCGCGGTCATCTGCGTTGTCAGGTCGGTATTCCGTCTCCGGGCTTCTATGTGCTCGATCAGAACGGCAACTGGTCCGGCAGCGACGTTTCGATCTGCCGCGCCGTGGCGACCGCAATCTTCGGCGACCCCAGCAAGGTCGAATTCCAGTCGGTGACCAGCGCCGTGCGTTTCACCGCGCTGGCCAATGGCGAGTCGGACATGCTGTCGCGCACCGCGACCTGGACGATCTTCCGCGACACGCAGCTGGGCCTGAAGTTCGCGGGCATCAACTTCTATGACGGTCAGGGCTTCATGGTTCCGAAGTCGCTCGGGCTGAAGAGCGCGAAGGAGCTGAAGGGCGCCACCGTGTGCGTGCTGACCGGCACCACGACGGAGCTGAACCTGACGGACTACAGCCGGACGCTCGGCCTGGACCTCAAGCCGATCGTGTTCGAGGACAACAACGTGCGTGACCAGACCTATTCCCAGGGCGGTTGCGATGCGATCACCAATGACAAGTCCGGTCTGGCCTCCTCGCGTGCCAAGTTCGCGAACCAGAACGACCACGTGATTCTGCCGGAGACCATCTCCAAGGAACCGCTTGGCCCGGCCGTGCGTAATGGTGATGACCAGTGGTTCCAGATCGTCCGCTGGTCGGTCTTCGCGCTGATCGCGGCCGAGGAATACGGCGTGAACTCGAAGAATGTCGATCAGATGAAGGCCAGCCCGCCGAACCCGGAAGTCGCGCGCTTCCTGGGCGTCGAGGGTGAGCTTGGCAAGGGCCTCGGCCTCAGTCAGGACTGGGCCTACAACATCATCAAGCATGTCGGCAATTACGGCGAAGTGTACGAGAAGTACATGGGCGAAGGCCCGGGTGCCATTGGCATCCCGCGTGCCGGGTCGCAGAATGCGCTGTGGACCGAGGGCGGCCTGATGTACGCCCCGCCGTTCCGGTAAGCGTTACGAACAAGCGCCCGGCCTGGGATTTCCCGGCCGGGCGTTCTTCGTAAGACCGTTCATATTTGCGGAGTACTGGGATGGCGATGCTGGAAAAAGGCTCGCCGGCGCGGGAGACGTCGTTTGCCTCGATGGTGAATGACGAACGGTACCGCTCCGTCTTCTATCAGATCGTTGCCTTCGCGCTGATCGTGTGGTGCGCGTGGTTCCTCTTCACCACCACCTCGCACAATCTCGCGACACGGGGCATGAGTTCGGGCTTCGACTTCCTCGGCAATACCGCCGGGTTCGCGATTGCCTGGCACATCATTCCCTATGAACCGTCGGATACCTACGGGCGGGTCTATCTCGTCGGCATCACGAATACGCTGATCGTCTCGGTCGTCGCGATCTTCTTTACGACGATACTGGGCTTCGTGGTCGGCATTCTCAGGCTTTCCAGCAACTGGCTGATCGCCAAGCTGGCGGCCTGGTACGTGGAAATCCTGCGCAACACGCCGCTGCTGCTGCAGATCCTGTTCTGGTATCTCGCGGTTTTCTCGATCCTTCCCAGGCCCCGCGACAGCCTGAACATCTTCGGGGTGTTCGAGCTGAACAACCGCGGCTTCTACATGCCGTCGCCACTGCCGGGCGACCTGTTCTGGGTCACGGTCCTGGCCTTGCTGGTAGCCATCGTCGCCACCATTGCGCTGGCGCACCATTCCAACCGCAAGCAGGCCTCCACCGGGCAGCGTATTCCGGTGCTGTGGCCGTCACTGGGCATGATCATCGTTCTGCCGCTGCTGGTGTTCACCGTCACCGGGGCGCCGCTCAGCTTCGATTATCCGGTGCTGCAGGGTTTCAATTTCACGGGTGGTACCAGCGTTCCGCCGGCCTTTTGCTCCCTGCTGATTGCGCTCGTGGTCTATCACTCCGCCTTCATCGCGGAAAATGTGCGCGCCGGCATCCAGTCGGTCAGCCACGGGCAGACCGAAGCCTCCTATTCGCTTGGATTGCGGCCCGGCCTGACGGTCCGGCTGATCGTGATCCCGCAGGCCATGCGCGCCATCGTTCCGCCGCTCATCAGCGTGTGGATGAATGTGGTGAAGAATTCCTCGCTGGCTGTCGCCATCGGCTTCCCCGATCTGGTGTCGGTCTTCATGCAGACCTCGCTGAACCAGTCGGGCTATGCCATCGAGATCGTGGCGATGGTCATGCTGTTCTACATGACGGTCAGCCTGACCATTTCGGCGGCGCTGAACGTCTATAACAAGTCTGTGCAGCTGAAGGAGCGTTGAGCGATGGCGAACACCGATGCCACCGAAGTGACGTTCCGTCCGAAACCCAGCCTGCCGCCGCCGCCCAATACGGTGGGGCCGGTGGGCTGGCTGCGCCGCAACCTGTTCAGCACCTGGTACAACACGCTGCTGACGGCGGTCGCACTCTGGCTGATCGTCTTTACCCTCTATCACCTCTATGACTGGGGGATCGCCAAGGCCGTGTTCGTGGCCGACAGCCGCCGCCAGTGCCTCGATACCAGCCCGGAAGGAGCGTGCTGGGCCGGTGTCTTCCACTGGTTCAACGCCTTCATCTACGGCCGTTATCCCTATGCCGAGCAATGGCGGGTGAATTTCAGCTTCATCATGCTGGCGGTCTGGATGGCGCCCTGCTGGATTCCGCGCGTCACCGGCAAGATCGGCATCGGCCTGTCGGCCGTCCTGATCTTCCCGTTCTTCGCCGGCTATATGTTCGCCGGCGGGGACAAGGGCCTCTTCGTGCAGTTCATGCTGTCGGCGGCCATCGTCACCTTCCTGTCGATCTGGCTGCATGTCGCCTGCTGCCTGCTCACCGGCCGGTCGCTGCCAGCGACAATCCTGAGTCTGGCGGGGAAGGGCGACGATACCGATCCCAGGGTACAGCGCAATATCCTGGTCGGGGCCTTCCTGGTCGCGCTGGTCATCGTGTTTGCGATCCAGATGCCCTGGGAACTGCGGGATATCCCGACCAACAACTGGGGTGGCCTGTTCCTGACGCTGGTGATCTCCGGCATTGCCATCACCACGGCGCTGCCGGCGGGTGTGGTGCTGGCGCTGGGGCGGCGCTCGAAGATGCCGGTCATCCGCACGGCGTCGATCGTCTTTATCGAACTGTTCCGGTCGGTGCCGCTGATCACCATCCTGTTCATGGCGGTCACCATGATGCCGCTGTTCCTGCCCGAGACGATGGTGCTGAACAAGCTGATCCAGGTGATCATCGCGGTCTGCCTGTTCGCGGCCGCCTATATGGCGGAAATCGTGCGCGGCGGGTTGCAGGCAATTCCCCGCGGCCAGTATGAGGCGGCCCAGTCGATGGGCCTCAGCTACTGGAAGATGATGGGGCTGGTGGTGATGCCGCAGGCGCTGAAGCTGATGATTCCCAATATCGTCAGCAATTTCATCGGCCTGTTCAAGGACACCACGCTGGTCTCCATCATCGGCCTCTACGACCTGCTGCTGATGCTGAAGGCGGTGAGCCAGAACCCGCAATGGAACGGGCTGCACACCGAACCCTTCGTATTCGGGGCCTTCGTCTTCTTCATCTTCTGCTATGCGATGTCGCGATACAGCCAGCGCCTGGAACGTACCCTCGGCGCCGGTCAGGCGCGGCGCTAGAAATTAGGAGTCTCATCCATGAGCGTCGAAGCGGTCAGCGAATCCCACATCAAGTCGCAGATCCAGAACGAGGTCGTGATCGAACTCGCCAATGTGAACAAATGGTATGGCGAGTTCCACGTCCTGAAGGACATCAACCTCTCGGTCTATAAGGGCGAACGCATCGTCATCTGCGGGCCGTCAGGGTCGGGCAAGTCCACCCTGATCCGCTGCATCAACCGCCTGGAGGAACACCAGAAGGGTGACATCCTGGTCAATGGCGTGACGCTGGACAGCAATTTGAAGAACATCGACGCGATCCGCGGCGATGTCGGCATGGTGTTCCAGAGCTTCAACCTGTTTCCGCATCTTACCGTGCTTGAGAACTGCACCCTGGCCCCGATTTGGGTGAAGAAGACACCCAAGCGCGAGGCCGAGGAAATCGCCATGCAATACCTGACCCGGGTGAAGATTCCCGAGCAGGCGGACAAATATCCGGGACAGCTGTCGGGCGGCCAGCAGCAGCGCGTGGCGATTGCCCGCTCGCTGTGCATGAACCCGTCGATCATGCTGTTCGACGAGCCGACCTCGGCCCTCGACCCGGAGATGATCAAGGAAGTGCTGGATGTGATGGTCGGCCTGGCCGAGACCGGCATGACCATGCTGGTGGTCACGCATGAGATGGGCTTCGCCAACAAGGTGGCCGACCGCATCATCTTCATGGACCAGGGCGAGATCGTGGAGCAGAACGTGCCGTCGGAATTCTTCACCAACCCGAAGTCCGACCGCACCAAGCTGTTCCTGAGCCAGATCCTGGATCACTGATCCCAGGTTTCACGCATAAAAAAAGCCGGCGGTGGGTGCCCATCGCCGGCTTTTGCTTTTGCGGTTCGGGTCAGCGCCGGTGTGCTGGCACCTCCAGCCCGAAGAGGTGCGGATGCGGCAACCGGCAGACCTCGCGCCGCACCGGCTGGAAGCCCATCTTCTGGTAGAGCGGCAGGGCGCGCGGGTGATCGAGGTCGCAGGTGTTTACGGTAACCTTCCCGGGCGAACTGCTCCAGGCCTGATCGATGCCCCAGTTCAGCAGGTAGCCACCCAGTCCTGACCCGATGAATTCCGGCATCAGGCCGAAATAGGCGAGGTCCACGACATCGGCCTCGCGGCGGTCGAGCTGCACCATGCCGGCCGGCACCCCACCCACCGTCAGCACATAGAGCTCGACCTTCGCGTCCTGGATGGTGGCGGCAATCTCCTCATCGGTCTTCAGGCGCTGGTTCACCCAGGCCCAGGGCGCGCCGATGCTGTTGTAGAGATAGCGGTAGAAGGAGACGGTCGGGTTCTCCGCCCGCTGCAGGCCGAGCCGCAGTCCGGACGGCGCCGGCACTGTCGGGCGCGTCGGCTGGCGGGACATCTCCAGATAGGTGACAGTGGTCTCTATCGTCCACAGCTCGGCAGGGTCAGTATCCGTTTCAGGGCCACCACGCAGCCAGCGCGTCAACAGGCTGCGTTCCTCCTCGGCATAGCCGAGATTCTCGTAGAACGCCTTCACCTTCGTGTTGGTCGGGCGGACCAGCAGCATGACCTTGCAGATGCCATGGCGCTCCAGCCAGTCTTCCGCCGCCTTCACCATGGTGCGGCCATGCCCGCCACCCTGGATATCGGGATCGACGGCGACATAGTACATCCAGCCGCGATGGCCTTCGCTGCCAACCATGACGGTGGCAGCGATGCGTCCGTCCTCCGTCTCGCCGACCAGGATGTCGCTGCCGGGGCAGGCCCGGGCGCGGGCGATATCGGCCTCCGGGTCGTTGTAGGAGACGGTCAGGTTGCATTTGCGCCAGAGGTCGGCGACCTCGCCAGCCTCATCCGGCCGCATCGGGCGGATGGAGAGCGTCATCCTACAGCCACCGGCGTATCGTCGCGCTTGCCCCATTCGGCCCAGCTGCCGTCATAGACCGCGACATCGTCGCGCCCGACGAGATAGAGACCCAGCGCCAGCACGCAGGCCGTCACGCCAGAGCCGCAGCTGGCGACGATGGGCTTGTCGAGATCGACGCCGGCCTCGGTGAAGCGGGCGCGCAGCGCCTCGCCCGATTTCAGCGTCTTGTCCTCGGGGTTCAGAAGGTCGGTGAAGGGCACGTTCAGGCTGCCCGGAATCCGTCCCTTGCGGCCCGGCCAGACTTCCGGTTCCTCGCCGCGCCAGCGCCCGGCGGAACGGGCATCGACGATCTGCGCGGCCTTACTGTCCAGATTGGCCTTCATCTGGTCGATCCGGCGCAGCAGCGCGTCGTTCGGGCGGGCGGTGAAGTGCTTTTCCGTGGCCTGGCTGGGGCCGTCCGCGACGGGCCGGCCCTCGGCCAGCCATTTCGGCAGGCCGCCATCCAGCACGGCGACATTCTGGTGGCCGAAGACACGCAGCATCCACCAGGCGCGGGCCGCGCTCATCAGGCCGAACTGGTCATAGACGACCACCTTCAGGCCGTCGCCGATGCCGAGCTGGCGGGCCTTGGCCGCGAATTTCTCCGCGCTGGGCATCATGTGGGGCAGGTCCATCCCCTCGGCGGAGATATCGTCGATGTCGAAGAACACCGCCCCCGGAATGTGCCGAGCCTCGAATTCGGTGCGGCCGCTCTTCTTCATGGCCGGCAGGTAATAGCTGGCATCGACGATGCGGACGGTCGGATCATCGAGATGGTCCGCCAGCCATTGCGTCGAGACCAGGGCGTCGGGCTTGGCGTAACTCATCGGATAACTCCAAAGAATCGTTAGGGAAGCTGGGAGCCTAGCCCTGCCGCCGCTGCTGTTCAACGATATCCGGCGGCAGCCTATTTCGCGGCGATGGCCGGATCGCGGGCGCCGTCGAGGAACTGCCGGAGATTGCCGCCGGCCAGCCGGTAGAAGATCTTCTCCGCCTTCAGCAGTGTTGCCATGCCCTCATAGAAGCGCCGTGCCTCCTCGTTCCAGCTGTCGGCGGTCCAGTCGATCTGGAAGGCGCCGCGCTGCAGGGCAATCTCCGCCAGCGCTCGCATCAGCGCCAGGCCGACGCCTAGGCCGCGAGCCCGCTTGGTGACGAAAATATCCTGAATGAACAGGGAGTTGCGGCAGATCGCCACGGCATAGATTTCGCTGAAAACGACCATGCCCAGCGGCTCGTCGCCATCCATCGCCAGCAGCAGCTCGACAGTCTTCCGCTCGCCCGTCAGCGCGGCCTTCAGCTTGCGGATCATGTCGGGGCGTGGCAGGGGCGGCGTGACCCCGTAAAACTGCAACAGTTCGCGGCTAAGATCGACGATGGCGTCGATGTCGTGCGGACCGGGAGAGCGTATGTCGAAGGAAGCCATCGCCGCTACCTGCCGCGCAAGGTCTGAAGGGCGCTTGTCATCGCTGGAACGGGTCTCCGGTACAACGGGGAATGGCTGATGCCGCTTGAGGGCGCCGCTTTCGGACCGGCGCCGGATTGCGCTACGCCCTTGCAGACAATGCCCTTTCGCCTCCGTCCAAGTCAATTTGTCACTTCGTTTTTTCCATTCGCATAACTATATAGCCCAGAACGCGATCAGGGATGCTGTACGCCATGAAGACGCTTTATCTGCTGCGCCACGCGAAATCGAGCTGGGACGATCCGGGACTGAAGGATGAGGAGCGCCCGCTGAACGAGCGCGGCTTCCGTGCGGCCACCGTCATGGGGCTCTATTTCGCGCAGTGCGGTTACCGGCCGGACGCGATTCTGTGCTCGACCGCGCGCCGGGCGCTGGAAACCCTGGATCAGGTCCGCCCCAGGCTGGCCGGCAAGCCGGCATTAACCATCGACAAGGCGATATATCGCGCCGATTCAAAGTCGCTGCTCGAGATGGTTAGGGCCTTGCCGGAGGATACTGGATCGGTTCTGGTCGTCGGCCACAATCCGGCGCTGGAGGAATTCGCGCTGTCGCTGGCCGGCAGCGGCGCGAAAGACGCACGCGAACGCATGGAACAGAAATATCCGACCTGTGCGTTGGCCGTATTCTCGCTACCGAAACAGCCCTGGGCTGAAATCGACTGGAAGAATGCGGAACTTCGCAGCTTCACCAGCCCGAAGGATCTGGTGTAGGCAACGGGGCGGAGCAGCCTCGTATATTACAATAATGTTACAGATTGGTTGTCGTTTTTTGCCCAGCCGCGATTGCACCAATTTCAGGATTCGTATAGGGCGGATTTTGCTGAATTTGGATTTGAGGCTGCCGTGGCGCTATCTGGGGTGATATCTGGTGGGGAAGGGCGGGAGAATAAGCGCCCTCGGGAAACGGAACTGAAGCTGGCTCTCGATCCGGCCCTGGCCGAGCGTCTTTGGCGGCATCCGCTGTGGAAGGGGCATGCGCCGGGCCGGACGGTCAGCCGGCAGTTGCGGGCAATCTATTTCGATACGCCGGACCTTCTGCTCGCCCGCGCTGGCGTCGAGTTGCGGGTCAGGCGGCAGGGGCGGCAGAATATCCAGGCCGTGAAGGCGCGCGGTGCCTATGCCGCCGGGCTTACGCAGCGCGACGAGCTGGAAGCGGCGGTTCCCGATGCCCAGCCCCATGCGGTGCCGATGCCGGATCGCATTGCCGACGCCGATCTGCGCCTGCTGGTCGAGCAGGCGGTCGCGGAAGGGCTGGCGCCCATCTTCGAAACCGATATCCGGCGCTGGGAACGCAGCATCAGCTACGGCGGCGGCAGGCTGAGTATCTGCCTGGACCGTGGCGTGGTGCGGGTTGGTGCCAAGGAATCCGCACTCTGCGAGCTGGAGATCGAGCTGGAAGAGGGGGCGGTCGGCCTTGTCTTCGCGCTGGCGCAGGAGCTGCTGACGCATGTTCCGTTGCGTGTCGCCCATACCGGCAAATCGAAACGCGGCTACGATCTGCTGCTGGACCGCCAGCCACGGCCGGAAAAGGCGGACCGGCCGGCGCTGGACCGGCAGATGCTGCTAGAGGAGGTGTTGTCCCTCAGCGTACGTAGCTGCGTCAGGCAGATCGCCGCCAATGAACCGGTCGTCTGCCAGGGCGATGACCCGGAGGGCGTGCATCAGATGCGTGTCGGGCTGCGCCGCCTGCGCTCGCTGTTCACGGTCTTTGCGCCGGTGTTGCCGACGGAACAGGCGGCGCATTTCAAGGCGGAGCTGAAATGGCTGGCCAGCGAACTGGGCCCCGCCCGGGATTATGATGTGTTCCGCGAGGAGATCGTGCGCCCGGTCCAGGCGGTTTTCCCGGCGGCACCCGGTATGGCGGGCCTGCTGGCGGAATCCGACCGGATGAGCGCGCTGGCCTATGACCGCGCGCGCGCGGTGATTGCCGACCGCCGCTATACAAGGCTGCTGCTCGACCTCAGCCGCTGGATTGCCGAGGCCGGCTGGCGCGAACAGGGGCTGACGGAAACCGGCGCGCAGCTCTTCGCGCCGGCGCGGGACTTTGCCGATGCGCTGCTGGACCGGCGGTCCCGCAAGCTGCGCAAGAATGGCAAGCGCCTGATGGCCGGCCCGCCGGCCGACCGCCACCTCCTGCGCATCTATGTGAAGAAGATGCGCTATGCCGCTGAATTCTTTTCCGGACTGTACCCGAAGAAGAAGACCGAACCTTATCTGAAAGCCTTGGCTGCGCTGCAGGAAGTGCTGGGCCATATGAATGATGCGGCGGTTGCCGAGAGCCTGCTGCTGCCCAAGGGAATGGCAGGCCTGTCGGGCAAGGATCTTCAGCGTGCCCATGCGGCGGGCCTGATTCTGGGCTGGCATGGCCATGCGTCATCCGAGGGCGGACGAAAGCTGGACAAGCTGTGGCGCCGGCTGCGGTCGGGCGAGATTTTCTGGCGCCGACCGGCGCTATCCCCGAAGCCGTGACAATCCTGTGTCACTGAGCGCCATGAGCGCTTGACCCGGGCGCCGCGCGGAGCCTATATCTTCCGCCCCACGGTCAAACGGCCGTCGCCGCCGGCCCGGTGGCAGAGTGGTTATGCAGAGGACTGCAAATCCTTGTACGTCGGTTCGATTCCGGCCCGGGCCTCCAGCGGCTTCCGTTTTTTCAGGGGGACGGCTCGGATGCCCCGCTAATATTTCGGCGGCGGTGAATTCGGGCTGGAAAGCGGGAAGGGGCTTTGCTATAAGGCCGGCCTCCCACGGCGGACCGGATAGCGGTTCGCCAAGGATCGCAGCGGGATATCGCGCTGTTGCTGATCCCCGGTAGCTCAGCGGTAGAGCAAGCGGCTGTTAACCGCTTGGCCGGCGGTTCGAATCCGTCCCGGGGAGCCAATTCGAAAAAAGGGGCACGTCTCAGGCGTGCCCCTTTTTGTTTCGTTTTATATCCAGCCCCGCCCGGGCGTTGTCAGGCGGCGGGGAGGGGGATATAACTGCGCACGGCGGCTGCGGCTGCCTGTCGAAGGGCTGTTCCCGTTCGATATCGTCAGACACTTGCCGGATAGAATCATGACGAATTTTGCGGCCGCGCGGCACAATATGGTCGAGAGCCAGCTTCGCACCAACAAGGTGACGAATACGGCCATCATCGAGGCGTTCGAGGCGATTCCGCGCGAATCCTTCTTGCCGAAGGCCTATCGCGGCATCGCCTATCTGGATGAAGACTTGCCGATTGGCGACGGTCGCCATCTGATGGAGCCGCTGGTGCTGGCCCGCCTGCTGCAGGAAGCGCGCATCGCCGCCACCGACGCCGTGCTGGATATCGGCTGTGCCACCGGCTATTCCACGGCCATCCTGGCGCGGCTTTCCGCCTCCGTGCTGGGGCTGGAGGCGGTGGAGCCGATGGTGGACGAAGCCAACCGTCTGCTGACCGAGCTGAACTGCGACAATGCCGCCGTCATTCATGGCGCCATGCCGGAAGGCTATGCCAAGCAGGCGCCCTATAATGTGATCGTGCTGAACGGTGCGGTCGAGATGATCCCTGCCACGCTGGTGGACCAACTGGCGGAAGGTGGCCGGCTGGTCGCTGTCCTACGGGAGCCGGGGCAGATCGCCGGTGTCGGCCGGGCCGTCATCGTCACCATGGCCGGTGGCGTGGCATCGCGGCGCGTCCTGTTCGACGCGGCGACACCCCTGCTGCCGGGCTTCGCCAAGGAATTGGGGTTCGTTTTTTAAACCTGTCTGGGTTAGGGTTACCCACTTTGTTTTCCTTGGATATTCTGTCGCCAAATCGGAGAGGCCTCACGATGCTGCCAAAGCTTGCCGGCGCAAACCAGACCATGGCCGATCCGGCGCGCCGTTCGCGGTGGCGCGGTCTACTACTGGGCGGTGCCGCCTTCGCCGCGCTGGCCGCCCTGTCGCCGTCATCGGTATCCGCCCAGACGCTGAGCGAGGCGCTGGCGCTGGCCTACGAGACCAACCCGGTGCTGCAGGCCCAGCGCGCCCGGCTGCGCGAGACGGATGAAAGCCTGGCGCAGGCGCTGTCCAACTGGCGGCCGACCGTCAGCGTGTCCGGCGAGATCGGCCGGACCACGACGGAAGTCGAGCGTTTCGGTGTCGAAGACACGCAGAGCAGCAATACCCGCACGCCGTCCCGCGCCACCTTCTCGGTGAACCAGCCGCTCTATCGCGGCGGCCGAACCACCGCCGAGACCGACCGTGCGGAAGCCAGCATCCAGGCCCAGCGCGCCCAGCTGATCTCGACCGAGCAGCAGATTTTCCTGCAGGCCGCGACCGCCTACATGAATGTGATCCGCGACGAGGCGACGCTGGAGCTGCGCGTCAACAATGTGCAGCGCCTGCAGCGCCAGCTGGAAGCGACGCGCGACCAGTTCAATGTCGGCGAGGTTACCCGCACGGACGTGTCGCAGTCGGAAGCGCGGCTTGCCCAGTCGCAGGCGGACCGCGTCGCGGCGGAAGGCCAGCTGGCCGCTTCGCGCGAGCGCTTTATCCAGGTTGTCGGCATCGCGCCGACGCGGCTCAGCGAGCCGGATGTGCCGCTGGACACGCCGGGCGACCGGGAAGCCGTGCTGACGGAAGCCTCGCGCAACAACCCGAATGTGCTGACCCAGCGTTTCTCGATTGATTCGGTCGAGGCGCAGACCCGACAGATTTTCGGCGAGACGCTGCCGCAGGTGAATCTCAGCGTCGAAGTCAGCCGGTTCGAGAACCAGCAGCTGCGCGATTCGCGCACGGATGAGGCGTCGGTCTTCGCCACCGTCACCGTGCCACTGTATCAGTCAGGCTCGGTCAGCTCCCGCGTGCGGCAGTCGAAGCAGCAGGAAACCCGCGCGCAGAACGCGCTGGAGGATGCCCGCCGTACTGCCGTTTCCAACGCCGCGGCGGCCTATGACAATCTGGCCGCGGCGAAGGCCCGTATCGAATCGCTGGTCACCGTCATCGGTGCCGCCGAGATCGCGCTGGATGGCGTGCAGGAAGAGGCGAAGGTGGGCTCGCGCACCATCCTCGATATCCTCGATGCTGAGCAGGAACTGCTGAACGCGCAGGTCAGCCTGGTGTCGGCGCAGCGCGACGAGATTGTCTACAAGCTGGAACTGCTGACGGCCATTGGCAGCCTGACGGCCCGTGACCTTGGGCTGCAGGTGCAGTTCTACGATTTCGAGAAGCACTACCGGGAGACCCGCGGACGCTGGTGGGGCTTCGATATTTCAGAGGATTGAGGCGGTATTGCCGGCACTGCGGATGAATAGCGCCGGGTGCTAGCCAAGGGGCATATTCTGTTCTACTGTGAAGAGAAATATCATTATCTGGCGGTAAGATGAGCGAAAACAGGGCAGAAGAACCGTCAATGGAGGAGATACTTGCGTCGATCCGGCGCATTATCTCCGAAGACGGCGCGGCTGACGAAGCCGAACCTGCGCCGGCGCCAAAGGCGGCCAAGCCTGCGCCGAAGCCACAGCCTGTAGCCGAGCCGGAACCCGAACCCGAGCCAGAGGTCGATTTCGAACCGGTGCCCGCCGAGGAGCCGGAACCGGAATTCGAGCCGGAACCCGAAATCGAGGAAGAAGCCTTCGTTCCGGAGGAGGAAGAGGAAGATATCCTCGACCTTACCGAGAAGGTCGAGGAAGAGGCGGAAGTCGAGCCGCTGTTCGAGGAACAGCGGCGTCGCGCCCAGGCCGCGCCACCGCCGCAGCCCGACTTCGAGGAAGAGGATGAAGGGCTGGTCTCCCCGCCGAAGCGGGATGAGGCCGTTTCAGCCTTCGCCAACCTGACCTCCACCCTGGAGGCACGGCATCCGGAACTGCCCATCGGCGCCGGCCACAAGACATTGGAATCGCTGACCAAGGAGGTCATGCGGCCGATGTTGAAGGACTGGCTCGACAAGAATTTGCCGCACATCGTCGAGCGGCTGGTCCGCGAGGAGATCGAGCGGATCGCACGGCAGGGACAGCGCCACCCCGAAGAATGACGGACTTTGCCGCCGCCCGGCCCGCCCATCCCGCAGGGATGACTGGCGGTTCTTGGCGTTATGACTTGGCGTTTGCCGTTGGCAGGGCGGGCTGCTTGTCGTAGATAAGGCGGCTTGGTCCCTTACTCCCCACAAGACCAGACGAAACCGAGGATTTTCGAGAATGCTGGGCAAGACGTTCGAGCCGGCCGCGATCGAGGCGAAATGGTACCCGGAATGGGAGAAGAGCGGCGCCTTCCGCTGCGACCCCAAGTCGGGCAAGACGCCCTACACGATCATGATGCCGCCGCCGAACGTTACCGGCAGCCTGCATATGGGCCACGCGCTGACCTTCACCCTGCAGGACATCCTGATCCGCTATCACCGGATGAAGGGCTATGACGTGCTGTGGCAGCCGGGCACCGACCATGCCGGCATTGCCACCCAGATGGTGGTGGAACGCCAGCTTGAGGCCCAGCAGGTCACCCGGCACGATCTCGGCCGCGAGAAATTCGTCGAGAAGGTGTGGGAGTGGAAGGCGGAATCCGGCGGTACGATCATCAATCAGCTGCGCCGGCTGGGTGCCTCGGCGGATTGGGAGCGCGAGCGCTTCACCATGGATGAGGGCCTGTCGAAGGCAGTGCGCAAGGTCTTCGTGCGGCTGTTCAAGGAAGGGCTGATCTACCGCGACAAGCGGCTGGTGAACTGGGACCCGCGCCTGCTGACCGCGATTTCCGACCTGGAGGTTGAGCCGCGCGAGGTGAAGGGCAAGCTCTGGCATTTCCGCTACATGCTGGCCGATGGCAGCGGCCGCTCGATCACTGTGGCGACCACACGCCCGGAAACCATGCTGGGCGACACCGCCGTTGCCGTACATCCCGAGGATGAGCGGTTTACCGATCTGGTTGGCCAGATGGTCGAGCTGCCGCTGGTCGGCCGGAAAATACCGATCATCGCCGATGACTATTCCGATCCGGAGAAGGGCACCGGCGCGGTGAAGATCACCCCGGCGCATGACTTCAACGATTTCGAGGTCGGCAAGCGGCATAATCTGGAGATGATCAACGTTCTCGACCGCGAGGCGCGGATGAACGAGAACGCACCGGAAGCCTATCGTGGACTCGAGCGCTACAAGGCGCGCGAGAAGATCGTCGCCGATATCGAGGCGCTGGGCCTGCTGGAGAAGATCGAGGATCACCCGCATACCGTGCCGCATGGCGACCGTTCCGGCGTGGCCATCGAGCCCTGGTTGACCGATCAGTGGTTTTGCGATGCCGCCACGCTGGCCAAGCCGGCGCTGGAAGCGGTGGAGACCGGCAAGACCGAGTTCGTGCCGAAGCAGTGGGAAAAGACCTATTACGAGTGGATGCGCAACATCCAGCCCTGGTGCGTGTCGCGCCAGCTCTGGTGGGGCCATCAGATTCCGGCCTGGTACGGCCCGGACGGTCAATATTTCGTCGAGGAAACCGAGGAGGAGGCGCAGGAAGCCGCCACGAAGCACTATGGCAAGCCGGTCGAGCTGACCCGCGATCCGGACGTGCTGGACACCTGGTTCTCCTCCGCCCTGTGGCCGTTCTCGACTCTGGGCTGGCCGGACGAGACGCCGGAGCTGAAGCGCTATTACCCCGGCGACGTGCTGGTCACGGGTCTGGACATCATCTTCTTCTGGGTCGCCCGGATGATGATGGCGGGCATCCATTTCGAGAAGGATATCCCGTTCCGGACCGTCTATATCCACGCGCTGGTGCGTGACGAGCGCGGCCAGAAGATGTCGAAGTCCAAGGGCAATGTCATCGACCCGCTGGACCTGATCGACCGGTTCGGCGCCGATGCGCTGCGCTTTACCCTGACGGCGCAGGCCGGGCAGGGGCGGGACATCAAGCTGGCCGAAAGCCGGGTCGAGGGCTATCGCAACTTCGCCACCAAGCTGTGGAACGCAGCGCGCTATTGCGAGATGAATGGGGCGCAGGCTGTCGAGGGCTTTGATCCCGCCACGGCGAAGCAGCGGGTCAACCGCTGGATCGCCGGCGAGGTTGTGCGGACGGCGAAGAAGATTTCGCAGGCCCTTGAAACCTATCGGTTTAACGATGCTGCTGGTGCGGCCTACCAGTTCATCTGGGGCAGCTTCTGCGACTGGTATCTGGAATTCACCAAGCCGATCCTGCTGGGCGAGGATGAGGCCGCCAAGGCCGAAACCCGGGCGATGACCGGCTGGGCGCTGGACCAGATCCTGCTGATGCTGCATCCGGTCATGCCCTACATCACCGAGGAGCTGTGGAACGCCCTTGCCGAGAAGCGCGGCGGGCTGCTGATCTCGGCATCCTTCCCGGACCTGCCGGACAGCCTGATCGATCCGGAAGCCGATGCCGAGATGGAATGGCTGGTGCGGCTGATCTCCGACATCCGCTCGGTGCGCAGCGACATGAATGTGCCGCCCGCAGCCAAGGCACCGCTGCAGGTGAAGGGCGCCAGTGCCGCCACGCTGGCTCGGTTTGCGGCGCATAACGACATCATCCTGCGGATGGCCCGGCTCTCCGGGGTCGAGACGGTGGATGAAACCGCCAGGGGGGCAGTGCAGATCGTCCTGGACGAGGCCACGCTGGCCCTGCCGCTGGCCGAGCTGATCGATGTCTCGGCGGAAAAGCAGCGCCTGACCAGGGAAATCGACAAGGTGGAGGCGGAGATTAGGAAGATCGCCGCCAAGCTGGCGAACGAGAATTTCGTCGCCAAGGCACCGCCCGAAGTGGTCGAGGAAAATCATGAGCGCAAGGCCGACGCCGAAGCGACGCGCGACAAGCTGTCGGCGGCCCTGCAGCGCCTGGCGGCGGTGTAGACCCGGCTCCTGAAGGCTGAAAGCCTAACGGTTCCAGCGCTTTAATATGCTTTCCGTCATTCCCGGCCTTGTGCCGGGAATCCACTGTTGAGCTGACGCTGGCATCAGTTGAGCAGGCTGAAACCTGGCCCCCCCGGGACAAGCCCGGGGGTGACGGGTGGAGTTTGATTCTGGAAAGCCTGTTGCAGGTGCGAACTGTCTGCTTGAGCGGACAGCTTGTGGCTTACGCCAGCTTCTTTTCCGCTGCCGCGCCGAGATAGGGCTTCAGATAGCGTCCGGTGTGGCTGCGCGGGTTCTCGGCCACTTCCTCTGGCGTGCCGATGGCGACGATCTCGCCGCCGCCGGTGCCGCCTTCCGGCCCCAGATCGATGACCCAGTCGGCGGTCTTGATGACCTCCAGATTATGCTCGATCACCAGCACCGTGTTGCCCTGATCGACCAGCGCGTGCAGCACTTCCAGCAGCTTCTTCACATCCTCGAAATGCAGGCCGGTGGTCGGCTCGTCGAGGATATAGAGGGTGCGCCCCGTGGCCCGGCGGGAGAGCTCCTTCGCCAGCTTCACGCGCTGCGCCTCGCCGCCTGAGAGGGTGGTGGCCTGTTGCCCGACATGGACATAGCCGAGGCCGACCCGCTCCAGCGTTTCCATCTTGTCGCGGATCGAGGGGACGGCCTGGAAGAACTGCGCCGCATCCTCCACCGTCATGTCCAGCACATCGGCGATGGACTTGCCCTTGAAGTGGATTTCCAGCGTCTCGCGGTTGTAACGCTTGCCCTTGCAGACATCGCACTGGACATAGACGTCGGGCAGGAAGTGCATCTCGATCTTGATGACGCCGTCGCCCTGGCATGCCTCGCAGCGCCCGCCCTTCACATTGAAGGAGAAACGGCCCGGCGCGTAACCGCGCGACTTCGCCTCCGGCAGCCCGGCGAACCAGTCGCGGATCGGCGTGAAGGCGCCAGTATAGGTGGCGGGGTTGGAGCGCGGGGTGCGGCCGATCGGCGACTGGTCGATGTCGATCACCTTGTCGATCAGCTCGATGCCGTCGATCCGGTCATGCGGGGCCGCATGTTCGCGCGCATTGTGCAGCCGCCGGGCCAGCGCCTTGTAGAGCGTGTCGATGATGAGGGTGGATTTGCCGCCGCCCGACACGCCGGTCACGCAGGCGAAGGTGCCAAGCGGGATATCGACCGAGACATTCTTCAGATTATTGCCGGTAGCGCCGCTCAGCCGCAGCACCTGGCCCTTCTTGCCCTTGCGCCGCTTCGCCGGCACCGGCACCTGGCGCATGCCGGTCAGATACTGGCCGGTGATGCTGGCCGGGTTCTGCATCACCTCGGCCGGTGTGCCCATCGCCACCACCGTGCCGCCATGCGCGCCCGCACCCGGTCCCATATCGACCAGATAATCGGCGGCGCGGATCGAATCCTCGTCATGTTCGACCACGATCACCGTATTGCCGATGTCGCGCAGCCGGCGCAGCGTGGCCAGCAGCCGGTCATTATCGCGCTGATGCAGGCCGATGGAGGGCTCGTCCAGCACATAGAGCACGCCGGTGAGGCCGGACCCGATCTGCGAGGCGAGGCGGATACGCTGGCTCTCGCCGCCCGACAGCGTGGCCGAGGCGCGCGACAGCGTCAGATAGTCGAGGCCGACATTCATCAGGAAGCCGAGGCGCTCGTTGATTTCCTTCAGGATACGGCCGGCGATCTCGTTCTGCTTGTCGGTGAGCGTGCCGGAGAGGCGGCCGAACCAGTCATGCGCCTCTGCCACGGAGAATTCCGCCACTTCCGAGATGTTGCGTCCGTCCAGCTTCACCGCCAGCGCCTCTGGCTTCAGCCGCTGGCCATGGCAGGTCTCGCAGGTGGTGACGGACTGGAAGCGGCCCAGCTCCTCGCGCACCCAGGCGCTGTCGGTCTCGCGGAACCGGCGGGCGAGGTTGGGCACGATACCTTCGAACGGCTTGTTCGTGGTGTATTTGCGCAAGCCATCGTCGAAGGTCATTTCGACCGCATCCGCGCCGGTACCGAACAGGACGCCGTTGCGGGCCTCTTCCGGCAGGTCACGGAAGGGCGTGCGCATCTTCACGCCGAAATGCTTGGCCAGGCTCTCCAGCGTCTGCTTGTAATATTGCGAGGAGGAATTGGCCCAGGGCGCGATGGCGCCTTCCGCGAGGCTCAGCGTGTCGTTCGGCACCACCATCTCGGGGTCGAAATACATCTTGGTGCCAAGCCCGTCGCAGGCCGGGCAGGCGCCGAACGGGTTGTTGAAGGAGAACAGGCGCGGCTCGATCTCGTCGATGGTGAAGCCGCTGACCGGGCAGGCGAACTTGGCGGAGAAGATCGTCCGCTCGCCGCCATCGGCATTTTCCGCGATGGCCAGGCCGTCGGCCAGCTCCAGCGCGGTTTCCAGCGAATCGGCCAGCCGCGTCGCCAGGCCGTCGCGCACCACCAGCCGGTCGATCACCACCTCGATATCGTGCTTGCGCTTCTTGTCCAGCGCCGGCGCCTCGTCGATCTCGTACAGCTCGCCGTCGATCTTCACGCGGGTGAAGCCGCGCTTCTGCAGCTCCTGCAGCTCCTTGCGGTATTCACCCTTGCGGCCGCGCACGATGGGGGCCAGCAGGTAGAGGCGCGTGCCTTCCGGCATCGCCACGATGCGGTCCACCATCTGGCTGACCGTCTGGCTTTCGATCGGCAGGCCGGTTGCAGGTGAGTAGGGGATGCCGACCCGCGCAAACAGCAGGCGCATATAGTCGTAGATCTCGGTGACCGTGCCCACGGTGGAGCGCGGAGTCTTCGAGGTCGTCTTCTGCTCGATGGAAATCGCCG